>CAZTHU010000110.1:0-3134 GCA_964613575.1 uncultured Eubacteriales bacterium
GTACACCCTAAAACACACTTATCTCCCTGACACTTTTTACAAACATCAACACCTAAACAAACATTTTCTAAACTTTCATCAATTGTATTATAATAATTAAATAATCTTCTAGACATTCTAGAAATAGCTAGCTCTCTTCCATTTTTTCTTTGTAGCAATAGTCTCCTAACAAGAACTAAAACGCTAACTACAATAACCAGAACAAAAATTGCAACATTTTCTAATGTTAAATAATTTGGAGATACATTTTGATAAAGTTTAACCAATCCAAAAAACATAAATACGCTCCCTGCAACTATCTTTATTGCAAGGGCTGGTATTTTAGCGCCCAAAGTTTTACCCGCAATAATTCCTAATACACCAGTAAAAGTCATACCTAGTACTGTCCCTCCCAAAACAACGAATGGATAACTTGATTCTGTAGCCAATGTTATAGCTACTAATTGAGTTTTATCTCCTAATTCACCAATAAAAAAAGCGAGTGCTACAGTAACTATCGGGCCAAACTTTCCAATTGATTCCTCCTCATTGTCACCCTCATCATAATCTTTAAGCGTCCAAAACGCAAACAAAATAAAAGCAAATCCAGCAATAACTTGAATATAATTAAGTGGAATAACATTAGATGCAAAACTACCTAAAATTACAGCTATACCATGATTAAATAATGAACCTAAAAAAATACCAAATAAAACCTTTTTAAATGGATATTTTGTAGCAAATGCCATAGCAAGTATCTGTGTTTTATCGCCCATCTCTGCAATGAAAATAAAAATAAAAGCCCCTAAAAAATCACTTATCACACTATCGCCCCCAACTAAATTTTCTCTAACCAATCCCCAATCTTTATATTTGGAATTGCATTTAAATCCATACTTGTGATATGTCCCCTTTGATAGTTATAGTATCCAGAACATGCAATCATAGCAGCATTGTCAGTACAAAGCACTATTGAAGGATGATAAAAATCTAAACTGTTTTCCTTCGTAGCCTTTAAGAAAGCATCTCTAAGTGCAGAGTTAGCAGCCACTCCACCTGCAATAGCAACCTTCTTAAGCCCAGAATTTAAAGTCGCATCTATTGTATTTTTAACTAACACGTCAACAACTGCTCTTTGAAATGACGCACAAACATTTTCCACATTAACCTCTTCTTTTCTATTCTTGCAAGTATTATTATAATTTATAACTGCGGTTTTTATTCCACTAAAACTAAAATCATATATCCCCTTCCCAAACGAAGTTTTGGGAAAGTTAATCGCAAAAGAATCTGCCTGTTTAGATAACTTATCTATAATAGGACCTCCTGGATAACCCAATTCAAGCACTCTTGCAACCTTATCAAACGCTTCTCCTGCAGCGTCATCCCTGGTTTTTCCCAATATTTCAAATTTATCGTAATCTATAACTTTCACAATATGACTATGCCCCCCCGATACAACAAGGCACACAAAGGGCGGTTTCAGATACTTATCAGCAATATAATTTGCAGCAATATGCCCCTCAATATGATGAACAGGAACAAGTGGAACCTTTAAGGAAAATGCCAGTGCTTTTGCAACAGAAACCCCTACTAAAAGAGCTCCTACAAGACCTGGTCCAAAAGTTACAGCAATTGCACTTATTTCTTCTCGAGTTATTCCAGCCTCTGCTATTGCCTTATCAACCACGGGTATTATAAGTTCTACATGCCTTCTTGACGCAATCTCTGGTACAACCCCACCGTATTCTTTATGAAGATCAATCTGTGATGAGATCACATTAGACAAAACTTCTCTTCCATTTTTAACAACAGCTGCAGATGTTTCGTCACAGCTTGTCTCAATCCCTAATACATAACTTAATTTCTCTCTACTTTTCAAATCAATCATCCTCTTTAAACAGATATGGTTAGTGGCTAAAATATTTTATTAGCCACTAACCAACTATATTACGATTCTAAATTAAACTTATTTAAGAAGCGGATTCTTTTTTTAGCTTCATCTTTCTTGTAGGCAACTTTTTTATAGGCTTTCTATTTTCGTTTATCACAAGATTTGGTTCTTCTTCCTTATTTACCGCTGCAGAAGTTATAATACATTTTTCCACATCAGTTCTAGATGGTATATCATACATTACATCTGTAAGCGCCTCTTCAACAATTGCCCTTAAACCCCTTGCACCAGTATTTCTCTCTATAGCTTTATCAGCAATAGCATCAACTGCATCATCTTCAAACTCAAGCAGTACATTATCTAACTCAAAGAGCTTTTGATATTGCTTTACTAAAGCATTTTTAGGTTCTCTTAAAATCGTAACTAATGCTTCCCTATCTAAAGGATGAAGAGTCACAACAACTGGAATTCTACCAACAAACTCTGGGATAAGACCATATTTTAACAAGTCTTGCGGTAATAGTTTTTTTAGTAGTCCCGTAACATCCTTTTCTTTTTCACCTTCTATCTGTGCTCCAAAACCCAATCCTTTTTTATTAGTTCTACTTTGAATAACCTTATCTATTCCATCAAAAGCACCACCACATATAAACAATATATTACTGGTATTAATCTGCATAAACTCTTGATGCGGGTGCTTTCTTCCACCCTGTGGAGGTACTGATGCAACCGTCCCTTCTAAAATTTTAAGTAACGCTTGCTGAACACCTTCCCCACTTACATCACGTGTTATAGATGGATTATCAGACTTTCTAGCGACCTTATCGATTTCATCAATGTATATAATACCTCTCTCAGCTTTTTCCATATCAAAATCTGCCGCCTGAATTAATCTTAATAAAATGTTTTCCACATCTTCACCTACATAACCAGCTTCGGTTAAAGATGTTGCATCTGCAATAGCAAAAGGAACATTTAATAGCCTAGCTAAGGTTTGAGCCAATAAAGTTTTTCCCGAACCAGTGGGTCCTAGTAAAAGAATATTGCTTTTTTGAACCTCAACATCGTTTGATTTAATATCAGAGTCTATTCTTTTGTAGTGATTATAAACTGCAACTGATAATGCTTTTTTAGCATCCTCTTGACCAATAACATACTGTTCTAATACTTCTTGTATCTCCTTTGGTTTAGGCAAAGACGAATCATCTACCTCTAATTCAAAATCATCAATTTCATCCTCAACAATCTCTGAACAAAGCGT
>CAZTHU010000110.1:3234-6977 GCA_964613575.1 uncultured Eubacteriales bacterium
ACTTCTAGCGATTGCCCAGTCCTTTCAGCTAGAATCTTATTTAATTTTTCTCTCATTTTCACTATATGTTCTGCGTGTATTTTTATGTCAGAAGCTTGTCCTCTAGCACCACCTAAAGGTTGATGTATCATTATCTCACTATTAGGAAGAGCATATCTTTTCCCATGTGCACCAGCTGAAAGTAAAAATGCGCCCATACTAGCTGCCATCCCCATACAAATAGTTGATACATCAGGTTTTACATACTGCATAGTATCATAAATAGCCAATCCTGCACTAACAGAGCCCCCTGGGCTATTAATATAAAGTTGAATATCCTTCTCTGGATCCTCAGCCTCTAAAAATAACATTTGTGCAACAACTAAACTTGCAGTAACATCATTAACCTCATCACTTAAAAGTATAATCCTATCCTTTAAAAGTCTCGAGAAAATATCATAAGACCTTTCTCCCCGATTTGTTTGTTCAACTACTACTGGTACTAAGCTCATATATAGCCCTCCTAATCTTTTGTTTATTGTTTTTAAAAATATGCTTACATTAATTAATTAAATTTTTTCAAACTGCTTTAGCATTACCAACAACCAAGTCTACTGCCTTTTTAAACACCAAATTATCCCTTATCGCTTCTTGCTGGGGTTCTCCAATTAATTCTTTTATTTCCTCATATGTTTTGTTGTAATTCTCAGCCATTTCTTTTATTTTAGCCTCTAAATCTTCATCAGAAACAGTAAGCTCTTCTTTTTTAGCTATAGCTTCAATTATTAACGATACCCTTACTTCATTCTCAGCTCGCTCACTAAACTCATCTTTTAATTTGCCTTGATCCATCCCAGTAAGTTGCAAATAAAGATCTAAATTAAGTCCCTGTCTTGAAAGACTCGACTCTAATTCCTTTATCATATCCTCAACTCTATTGTTTATCATCACCTCAGGTATTTCAACGCTAGATTTTTCTCCAACTTTTTCTAGAACACTATTTTCAAATGCAACTTCTGCCTCTTCATCAGCTTTCTTTTGAAGATTTTCTCTGATAGAGTTTTTATACTCCTCTAATGTATCAAACTCACTTACCTCTTGTGCAAATTCATCATTTAATTCTGGCAATTTCTTTTCTTTTAATTCATTGACAGTAACCTTGAATTCTACAGGTTTTCCAGCTAAATCAGGTTGATGATACTCATCTGGAAAAGTTACATTTAATTCAACTGACTCTCCCACTTCAACCCCTACTAACTGGTCTTCAAACCCTGGAATAAATTGATTTGAACCTATTGTTAATTCATGACCTTGCGCAGTTCCTCCATCAAATGGGACACCATCTAACAAGCCCTCGTAATCAATAACACAAACGTCACCACTATCTACTGGTCTATCCTCAACCTTTGTAATACGTGCATTACTTTGTCTTTCCTTTTCAATTTCTTCATCCACTTGTGACTCTTCTACTTTAGCATCATTTTTTTCAGCCTCTACACCTAAATATTCTCCAAGTTCAACCTCTGGCTTCACAGTAACAGTGGCCGTAAAAACAAGATTTTTACCACTTCCTATATCTTCTATGTCAATTTTCGGATATTCAACAGGGTCAATCCCTACTTCTTTAACCGCTAAGTCATAAGCCTCTGGATAAACAAATCCTATTGCATCCTCGTAAAAAGCACCCTCTCCATAAGTTCTTTCAATAATATTTCTCGGAGCCTTTCCCTTTCTAAATCCTTGAATTTCAAATTTCTTAACATTCTTTTTGTAAGATCTTTCTAATGCATTCTCGAATTTTTCAGCCTCTACCTCGATAGTAAGCTTTCTTACATTTTTTTCAATAGTTTCTAATTTAACAGACATTATTTTTTATTCCCCCTTATCATTTCATAACACTTCACATTATAGCACATCAATAAAACTTGTCCAAGTAAATCTTTGTTTTTTTTATACAAACTTTTCTTCAAGCTTTAAAACTGTCTTTTAAGCTAACGATCAAATTAAAAGTATCCTTATTCTTACTGTCTAATATAAAATAACCATTTCTAACAAATTGAAATCTTTCTAAGCTTGTCAAGTCTTTTAAACTTGGCTCAACATAAGAATTCATTACTTTTACAGAATCTTTATTTAAATAATCGTCATATGTTTTGCCATCCTCCATATCATTAACATTTTCCAGATCAAAAATCTTGTCATATAATCTTACTTCCCGCTTTATCGCAAACTCCTTAGATAACCAATGAATGGTTCCCTTAACTTTTCTACCGTCAGGTGATGAACCTTTAAACGTTTCTGGATCATATGTACACTGAACCTCTAATATATCACCATTATCATCCGTTATAACTTTTTCACACCTTATAAAGTAAGTCCCCATCAATCTAACCTCAGAATTTGGCTTTAATCTGAAAAACTTAGGTGGCGGTACTTGTGCAAAATCTGATTTTTCAATATATATCTCTCTAGTTAAAGGAACTTCCCTATAAGTTGTATTAGGATCCTGAGGATTATCTGGAAGCTTAATATATTCAACCTTGCCTTCTGGATAATTTGTCAATACCACCTTTAACGGATCTAAAACTGCAATTTTTCTTTTTGCCGACTTATTTAATTCATCTCTAATACAAAACTCTAACAACCTCATATCTACTAGACTATTTGACTTTGATATACCAGACTTTTTTATAAACTCAAATATTGAAGAAGGTGTATAACCCCTTCGCTTAAGTCCTTTTAACGTTGGCATTCTAGGGTCATCCCAACCATCAACAATTTTCTCTTCAACAAGTTGTCTTAAATACCTTTTAGACATTACAGTATGAGTTACATTTAGCCTTGCAAACTCATATTGACGAGGTGGCACTTCAAAACCAATATTCTCTACTACCCAATCATACAAAGGCCTATGATTCTCAAACTCTAAAGAGCACAAAGAATGTGTTATACCCTCTAGAGCATCTTGAATAGGGTGTGCATAATCGTATAGTGGATAAATACACCAACTATCTCCTTGCCTATGATGTTTTGTATGAATAATTCTATATATAGCTGGATCACGCATATTCATATTAGATGATGCCATATCTATTTTAGCTCTTAAAGTCTTTTCTCCATCTTTAAACTCACCATTTTTCATTTTTTCAAAAATTTCCAAATTCTGTTCAACACTTCTATCTCTATATGGAGAGCTTTTCCCTGGACTAGTTAAAGTCCCTCTATAATCACGCATCTGCTCATTAGACAAATCACAAACATAAGCCTTCCCCTTTTTTATTAAGAGACAAGCAAACTCATAGCATTTATCAAAATAGTCTGAGCCATAAAAAACCCCTCCATTAGGAACAGCCCCTAACCATACTAAGTCATCATAAATTGATTTAACGAATTCTTCATCTTCCTTATTTGGATTGGTATCATCATATCTTAAGTTAAAAAGACCTCCGTACTTTTTCGCAGTTGAATAGTTTATGTAGATAGCCTTTGCAGAACCAATATGTAAGTATCCATTTGGTTCTGGCGGAAAACGCGTATGGATACTTTTAACCACCCCACGTTCTAAATCCTTATCTATAACTTCATGTATAAAATTACTAGCAATATCCTCCATAGCAAAACTCCTCCAATCCAAATTTTAAAAATCTAAACTCTAAATAATAATTACAAATATTAGAAACACTTACCAACACGATTAATTATACAAAATTACTAAAAATATGTCAATGACACTTGCATTATCACAGGTCAATAATAGCTTTACT
>CAZTHU010000111.1:0-6968 GCA_964613575.1 uncultured Eubacteriales bacterium
CTGATTTTTTTCAGGTGAGAGCAATTTTATCATATTATCTAAACCATTTCTAATAGCAAGTTTTAAAGCATGTTCATAACCTTCTGGGGCTAGCTTGATATTGGATGAGAGTATCTTTGTTAGCATTTTTTCATCTTTATTAAATACGCAAGATATTAAAACTGATTCGCTATCTATTTTATCTAAATAGCTAATCTTAGTATTTTCAAGAAGATGGTTTGCTAAGTTATTATTCTTTTTTGTTATAGCATTTACTAACGATCTTTGATTAAATAGCTCATAAAAGTCAAAATTTGTAACAGGAGAAGGGTCAAGAAGCTTATTTTTCATCACAGGGTCTAGTTTTTTTACAGATTCTATTGTTTTTTCGTAATCTTCGATAGAATTTAAATTTGCAGAGCCATAGTTACTTAGGGCAAGTTTTAAAATATCTATATTTTTTATTATGTCATCAGTGTATCCTGCATTTGATAGCTCTTTTATATATCGTAAATATTGATTTAATTCTTTCGAACTAGCAAGCCTACTATTTTCTAGTTTTAAAATAGCATGAGAGTTTAGGGTGAAAAACTTATGTTTTTGCTCTTTTCCTAAGAAGTCCTCTATAAAATCTCCAATTAATATTATTTTACTATGTGGTGTTCTTCTTTGTAATTCTGTATAAAGAATTGTATTTGCAATTGTTGTTGCCTTTTCAAACAGCTCTTTGTCTTGTGCTATCTCAATTTTAAAGTTTTTATAGAGCCCAAGAATATCATCTGCGTATAGGGTATTAAAGGCAGTTTTAAGGTTTTTTAGTATTCTTTCGTTATCATAGTTATATTCGGAGACTTTTTCGTTAACATTGTCATAGTTGATGATGGGAAAGTCCTTATTATAACTTTTTTTTAGTTCTCTTTGAAGATATACAGCCATAAGCTCTTTTATTTCTGGTATATTATTGAAGCTATCTTTATGTAGAACTTTGTTTGTAGAATTAAAAAAAATAAAGTTAATATCATCTTTTTGTATATTCATTATAACCTCGTTACAAACTTCGATAGGGCGACTAACGGAAGGGCTTTCGAAGTATGAGGTTTTTTTATTTCGTACATGTTCTTTTAAATTGTTAAGTTTTAAATTAATTTTTTCTAAATCTTCTGGGGTTCTTTCTTTATTTTGAGCCTTTATAAGCGATTCCAAAATGTTTTTATTAACGGTATAATCAAGGCTATCTAAGATAGATTCCTTTCTTTTACCAAACCCTATATCCAAATCAGAAGTATAAACGTCTATTATATTTTTTGTGTTAGGGTCAACTATTCCAAACCCTACATAAGAAAAAATCATAGCATTATAACCTGCAAGCGTTACTGAACGAAGAGGGTTTCCGTTAATAGTACCCACATCTTTAGTTTTTGTAGGTTTATTTTTTGTTCTTAAGGTTTTACGAATCTCTTTTTGTGCGTTTGTCTCTGGATAAACGGAATCTAAACTATAAATGTGGGGATTTCTAATACATCTAAAAAATGCACGTCCCTCACATAAAGCAGTTTTGATTTCATTTAAACTTGAATTTTCCATAAAATACCCCCCTATACACTATCCTCTGGATATATTGTATAGGGGGGCACAGTAAAAGTCAATACATTATGTGAATTAGTTGAAGTTTATAATAACTTACCAGAAAACCACTATCCCTTTAGGGGAGTGGATGAATGCTTATTGCCTCTAAAATACTCTTTCGAGGAGTAGTTTTTGTAATAGTTAGACTCATCAACTATTCTGGAATTACTAAACCAGTAGGTTCACTTCGCCAATGTTATAATACTGTATATCTTTTTTAATCATCATCGTCATCATCGTCAGTTGGAAGTGGTTCAATTTTTACATCTAAACGGACAATGATGTTTCGTACTATTTCTTTGATTTTAAATGTTATATTCTTGTATTCAACTGTCTTACCAATAGTCAGATCTGTCTCTAACATCATGTGAACCCATCCGCCTATAGTATCAACATCTTCGTTTGATATATCGGTCTCAATCATGTTGTTAAAGTCTTGTATAAGCATCCTTCCATCGATAGAATAACCATTTTCTATTTCTTCAAAGATTGGGCGTTCATTGTCAAATTCATCTTGAATTTCGCCTACTATCTCTTCTATGATATCCTCAAGCGTTAAAAGACCTGCGGTACCGCCATATTCGTCTAATACTGCGGCGATATGGGTTTTGTTTTTCTTCATAAGCTGTAGGGTGTCACTTAGTTCCATAAACTCAGGTATTGTTAAAATTTTTCTCTTAATATTATTGATATTGCGATTTTCTTTTTTCATTGATTCTGCGTAAAAATCTGAAATATGGATAAAACCAACGATATTATCTTTATCGTCCTTTGCAACTGGGTAGCGTGTATGTTTTGTTTCTAGTATGATGTCTTGAATATCTTCAAAACTGTCATCTAAATAAAGTACCGCCATTTCAGTTCTAGGTAGCATTGCTTCTCTTGCAACCCTATCAGTAAACTGAAATACATTGTGAAATAGAACGCTGTCATCTCTATCTATATAGCCATTTTTTTCACTCTCATTTACAAGAAGACGAATCTCTTCTTCGGTATGTGCTTGATCAAAGCCGGGCTCATTTTTAAAGCCAAGAATTTTAAGAAGTAGGGCAGATATGTTGTTGACTATCCACACTATGGGCGCGGTTATTCTGTAGAATAAAAACAATGCAGGCGTAAGCCACATTGCTATAGCCTCAGTTTTTTGTATGGCGATCGATTTTGGTGTAAGCTCACCTACTACCATATGAGCGATAATTATTACTGCAAATGATAGGATGTATGAAAAAATATAAGAGAGCGTATGGGTTATGTTTGAAGTTTCAGTTAAACCATTAAAGGTAACGGTCATGAAATTGTTTACATAAATACCAACTCTCCAACCAAGAGTTATTGATGCAATGGTTATACCTAGTTGGCATGATGAAAGATATGGATCTAGGTTTGAAATTATTTTCTTAACTAATTTAGCCCTTAAGACACCATCGCTAATTAGTTGATTTACCTTTGAAGGTCTCATTTTTACTAATGAAAATTCGGCTGCAACAAAAAATGCGTTAACCAATACCAGAAATACTACTAGAAAAATCTCGAAATAAATATTAAAACTATCATCAATTGACAAAGCTTTCTTCCCCTCCGTTAATTTTAAAGATTTAAAACCTCTATTAACAATCTAATGCCCATTATATAATATTACTCAATATTTTACAAGAAATTTGGAAAAATTCCAAAGATAATTTGGAATTAAATGTTATTAGTAACTGATAGCAAATTTACCACATATTACCCTTAACATTTTAGTGTAAAACGAATGAGATACAAGCTGTAGTAAACAGCTTGTGTTTCGTTCGTTTTTGATGGATTAGAGTTTTTGGTTATATTAATTAGAATCAGGTTCTTTTGATGTTATCCAGATAATAAATTCTCATGTACTCTACCTTATTAGTGTTATCATCTCTTAGTAGTATGTCACCATCCTCCATTTGACTTACGTTTTAATATTACTTAAAAGTTAGAATTAAACTTACCTAAAAAGAGATTGATAGTTTGAGCTGCTTCTGCTCGGGTTAATACGTTTTGAGGGCCGAAAGTATTATCGGGGTAGCCCATCATTATACCTAGTTGATAAGCTATGGAAATATTATCTCGCATTTGTTGATTAGATACATTAGCTGCATCTTTATAGTTCAATGGTTTTGGTGTTATTTTTGGAAGATCATCTCTAAATGTTCTAAGATATTTATAGCCGTTAGCTATAAATGTTGCCGTTTGTTCTCTTGTTATATTCTTTTGTTGGTTGTTTTCATCGTACACGTTAAATTTTGGAAGAGAATCTACCGGAGTATCAGAGTCTGCGGAAGAATGGATATCTGTTATCTTGTGCTTGTTTAGAGTTAATACATGACCTGCAAAATACTGATCAGGGCGCACATCTTGAAAAACAGGTTGGTATTCGGTTGGTCTTTTTGCAATACCGTTGTTTAATAAAACCGAAAAGTCAACCCGGCTAACCTGGTTGTTTGGTTTAAAATTACCATCGGGGTAACCACTTACAATTCCTCTAGAAGCTAATGTTTCAACTGACTCTCTAGCCCAGCTAGCACTCATATCATGGAATGTTGCATTTCTTTCAATTGGAATAAAGAAGCTAAAATGATCTGTATAAAATTCGATGTCTTTGCCGTCAAATTCCCCACCAGCATATGTTAAATCCACATCAATTATATTTCCGCTATTGTCAAATTTTGGAACGATATTATAAATAGCTGTTCTTGCAGGATTATTAAAGATATCTAAATCTTTTAGTGTTATTTTAAGAGGAGAGGAAAAACTCTTTATTAAATCTGTATAATTATCTCTTAGTCTTAGCATATTGAACTCTTTTATTTGGCTAATGTTTGCTATATCAGGAAATGAGTTTTCTATTTTTTCTATCATAGTATTTTGAACATTATCTTCTACTTCTGAAATTTGAAGTTTAATTTCCTCATTTTCTTCAATTGCAAGCTCATTTTTTAATACATTGTTTGGAACCTCTACATTCACAGAATTTGTATCAAAATCTAAAGGCATATCATCTGAAATTGCCCTTTCTATTAAAGCTGGGGTTGCAATAAACTCATTGCTATCTTTTGTGGTTTCTTGAGAAAAATAATAGTCAAAAAATATTCTTTCTTGGTCTTTTAATAATTTATAGGGCGTAGCCTTTGTACCATCTCCATCTATAATAGAATGTTCTGGTTTTATGGATAAAGCAGGTGCAACACCTCTAAAACCGTAATTAGAGCCTACGAGACCAAGTGATCCATCTGAGAGTGCTTGTCTTACAATAAAAGAGTAGTAAGGTGCTGGTGTCCTAGTTAAGTAACTAAAAGGAAGATTGGTGTCTAGTGTCTCATCTTTAAAGCTACTAAATTCAATTGCATTAATAGTGGGATAACGTATATAAGTAAAGTCGTTATCATATAGATATTCTTTGATTTCTTTTATGGAAAGTAAAAACACCTTATCTTCTACATAATGATAATTGGAAATATTGTAGTTTGCAACAGCTTGTTCGATATTTTCCTCTAATTCGTGTCTCTGACTTCCGCCTTCTCTAACACCTTGAACATTGTCGAAATCAGATAAAATGACCTTATGCCTTCTTGTTGCAATTAAATCTTGTTCTTCTTGAGTGAAATTTGCTAAAAATCCTGGTTCTTTATCATATGGATTATCTGAAACATTTTCGTCTGATGGTGCATTGTATGGATAGTTAGAAAAAACATTTCCGGTTGACTCGTTGCTGTTTAGCCATTTTCTAAGTGTACTTTTGTACCAAAAATTCGCTCCAAAATCAGCTCTTTGAGAGTCGAGATCTTCTCTAACGCCACCTTTTGAGTTAAATGCTTTTATTGATATTATATTTTCGCTAAAAAGAAGAGGGGTGCCATTTTCTACAGCAATAACTCGCCATAAAATGGGATCGCCGTAGTATCCACCAAATTCTACATAATCACCAACACGAAGTGTTTGAGAATTTGCGTTACTATTAAGGACATGGGTTTTGGAAATGTTGTCAAAAGACAAGATTCCAGTAAGTGCAAGTGCGACAACAAATACCAAAGTAATGATAGTTACTGTCTTTTTCAATTTTACACTTAGCCTTGATTGTTTTTTCATAAAAGTTCACATCCATTCTTGATAAATTTTTATCCGATGCCTATCATCGCTAATACTCCCGCCTCTACAAACATAGAGGTGATTTGTGTACAGTAAACTTAAGATTTTTGTTTAACCTAAATTGTAAAATTATCCTTCCTTATATTATTATACAAAGGAGCTGAAAATCCTTCTTAAAACATATAAAAGAAATAAAAATATAACAGAAAAACTAAATGTTTTTTTATTATTAACCGATATGAAGATTAGGTGTCGATTTAATATATTATAAATTAAAGCTAGATTATTTTGAAACTTGAAGATTAAGTAGGAGGCGATTAAGTTATGCTGAAAAAATTAACAGGGATTGTAATGGCGGTGATTTTACTGTTAAGTGGAACAATCGTAATTTTAGGAAATAGTGATTCAAGTGGAGGTTCGGTAACAATTATAAACCATCCTAGTCCCGAAAGACGAAATGTTAATGAAAATATTTCTTTATCTGATTTTGATATACAAAGGGTAACAGATAGTGATATTGTGGGAAGCTTCACATTAGCAAATCGTTCACTTGAAATACATAGTAATTTGTGGGTTGTGACGAGCTTGGAGTTAAAAACAGATGATTTAGATAAGTATGTAGTTAATAGTCAAAGTAATCTTATAAATCTTTCTAAATATGAAACAAGAAGTACTTGGTTTTATCACCCTATTCCAGAGAATATACCTGAGGCAGATTATGAACTAAGCATAGAAATTATGGATGCAAGTCAAGATATCTTTATAGCTGATAGAAGATCACTTTCTGAATTTTCGTTAGAGACAAATGATGTTGATTTTGTTACCCTAGAAACTATAGAATCTAAGGATTATAAAGATAATAAGCCCGCAAACTTAAAAGCAAATTTGATATCTGATAAACCTGTAGATGTATTTAAAAAAATAGCTGTATATGAATTATCTAAGCTTGCAAACCCCCACCCAATACTTGAAAAAACATATACGGAAAACTTAAGTTTATCGCCTAATGAAGAGGAAGCTTTTATACTAGAAAACCCGGCAATTGAAAATCCTGGAATATATAGTATGGATATATCATTGGTAGATAAAGATAATAATATAGTATCTAGTGTTGTAAGACATAACTTTAGGGTAGAGGGAGATTTTGCAAGTGTAGATTATACAAAGATGGATTATAGTCAAAATACTTCTGATATTAATATCACAACATTTGTAACAGGTAAGAGAGATTATGTGGGATTAAGCGATAATATGTT
>CAZTHU010000112.1:0-6858 GCA_964613575.1 uncultured Eubacteriales bacterium
AAAGTCAATATCAAACAAAGTGTGAAAAGAAAGGTGGTGTCAAAAATGTTAAGAGACGAATAATATTAATGGAAAGTGTAAAAATATGTTATATCAAAAATTAATTTAGTGTAGTTAATCTAATTAACTAAAAATAACAAAAAAGTAATTAAAAAAAGAAATGGAGGGATTTATATGTTTGGATTAGTACCTTTTAGAAAAAACAATGATTTAGCACATCAAACAACAGAATTTGACAGATTAATGGATAGCTTTTTTGACGATTCACAATTTTTGGGGTTACTTGGAAATCCAAGAACAACTGAAAGCTTTAAAGTGGATGTAAAAGACAATGAAGATGAGTATCTTGTAGAGGCCGAATTGCCAGGTGTCAACAAAGAAGATATAAATTTACGAGTACAAGATGATACCTTGTCTATATCTGTAAATGTTAAACAAGAAGAAAATAAAGAAAACAAGAACTATATCAGAAAAGAGAGAAGGATGAGTAGTTATTGCAGATCTTTTAGATTAGATGGTATCAACAATGAAAAGGTAGAAGCACAGTATAAAGATGGAATTTTAAGTATACACCTTCCCAAGGAAGAAAGAAAGCAAAATGGACACAATATTGAGATTCACTAAGATTTTAAACAATCAAAGAACTTCAATCCTGCGATTTAATCATAAAAGGGTTGAAGTTTTTTTGATTGCCTATTGACAATAGTTAAGTATTGAATTAAAATCAGTGTAAAGTCAAAAGGCTTTACAGAGGTGCGTAATGGATAAAATGATACAAATGGGTTTATTACTTGATTTCTATAGTGGGGTGATTACTCCACGGCAACAAGAAATAATGGATTTATATTATAATCATGATTATTCACTTGCTGAAATATCTGAACAGTTAAACATTAGTAGGCAAGGTGTCCATGATGGAATAAAAAAATCTGAAACAATTTTATTAAATCTTGAAGATAAGTTAGGTTTTATAGATAAATACAAGTATCAGAAAAAAAAAGTACAAGAGGCATTGGAAATTTTGGATGATTTGGAAAATGAAAATAAGGAATTTAAGTTTAATGATTTAAGAGAATGCATAAACGAAATTATAATCTAATGGATTTCTTACTCGTGGGAAGTGAGGTTTTATATGTTATTTGAGGGTTTATCGGAAAAGTTGCAAAATGTAGTAGGCAAGTTCAAGGGCAAGGGAAGAGTTACAGAAAAAGACGTTAAAGAAATGATGAGAGAGGTAAAAATTGCTCTATTAGAGGCTGATGTAAACTTTAAGGTAGTAAAAGACTTTGTAAAAAAAATATCTGAACGCTCAGTTGGGCAAGATGTTTTAGAGAGTTTAACGCCAGGGCAGCAAGTTGTAAAGATAGTTCACGAAGAGTTAATACAGCTTTTAGGTGGAACTACAACTAAAAGTACTTTTGCTCAAACACCACCTACTATATACATGATGGTAGGTCTACAAGGTTCAGGGAAAACTACTACAACAGGTAAATTAGCAAATTATCTAAGGAAACAGGGTAAAAATCCGTTATTAGTAGCCTGTGATGTTTACAGACCAGCTGCAATAGAACAGCTCAATGTAGTAGGCAATCAGTTAAATATTCCAGTTTTTGCCATGGGAGACAAATTAAGTCCAGTTGATATATCTAAGGCTGGGATTAATCATGCTAAAGAAAAACAAAACGATGTTGTTATAATAGATACAGCTGGAAGACTTCACATAGATGAAGATTTGATGAGTGAACTAGCACTTATAAAAGAAGGTGTTAAGCCCACTGAGATCCTTTTGGTAGTTGACTCAATGACAGGGCAGGATGCTGTAAATGTTGCTTCAACGTTTAATGAAAAACTAGGGGTAGATGGGATTGTATTAACGAAGCTAGATGGGGATACGAGGGGAGGAGCTGCACTTTCAGTAGCATCTGTTACTGGAAAGTTTATCAAGTACATAGGTATGGGTGAAAAACTTTCTGATTTAGAGCAATTTCATCCTGAAAGAATGGCATCTAGAATTCTTGGAATGGGGGATGTCTTAACCTTAATAGAAAAGGCAGAAGAAAATTTCGACCAAAAACAAGCATTAGAAATGGAAAAAAAACTAAGAACAATGCAGTTTACTCTTGAAGACTTTTTAGATCAAATGCAACAATTAAAAAAAATGGGACCATTGTCTCAAGTTTTAAATATGTTGCCTGGAATGAATAATAAAATGATTTCTGAATCAGATATAGATGAAAAAGGGTTAGCTAGAACCGAGGCGATAATTCAATCTATGACCAAAAAAGAGAGAACAGACCCTTCTATAATAAATGGAAGCAGAAGAAAGAGGATTGCTAAGGGAAGCGGAACTAATGTACAGCAAGTAAACAAACTTTTAAAAGATTTTGAGATGATGAAAAAAATGTTAAAGAGTATGACTGATAGTGGTGGCAAAAATAAGATGATGAAAAAAGGATTTGGTAACATGAAATTTCCTTTTTAAATAGCTTACTAAATTGCTTTTTAAAGGCAAAGAAAAGAAGAAAAAAGTTTTTTTATGAGGAGGTGATTAAATGGCTGTAAAGATACGATTAAAAAGGATGGGAGATAAAAAACGTCCTTTTTATAGAATGGTAGTTGCAGATTCGAGGTTTCCTCGAGATGGCAGATTTATTGAAGAAATTGGTTATTATAACCCATTGGTAAATCCTGTTGACTGCAAAATTGACGATGAAAAAGCAAAAAAATGGATCGGCAATGGTGCACAACCAACAGATACTGTTAGAGCTTTACTTAAAAAGGCTGGTGTAACGCAGTGAGTTTTACAAAGACAAACTAATACGAAAAAATGAGATGGAGGCGAGAATTATGAAAGAGTTACTAGAAACAATTGCAAGGTCATTGGTAGATGAGCCAGACCAAGTAGACATTAACCAGATTGAAGGTGAAAGTTCAGTTGTATTAGAGCTAAGAGTTTCAAGAGATGATATGGGTAAAGTTATAGGTAAACAAGGAAGAATAGCAAAATCTATTCGTACAATCATGAAGGCTGCTGCTGTTAAAGAAAACAAAAGAGTTAATGTTGAAATTATCGACTAATGTAAAATGTACATAGTATTACTTGTAAGGCATGTTAAAAAGTGGGTTTAAACCCACTTTTTAACAAATATGCTTAGAAAGTTTAATGGAGGTTTAAAGGTGCTTAATTATTTACAAGTGGGCAAAATTGTAAATACTCATGGTGTAAGAGGTGAGGTAAAAGTAATGCCACTTACAGATGATCCCGAAAGATTCAAGAAACTAAAAGATGTTTATATAGTTTCTAAGGATAATACAGAGGACTCTTTAGTAGAAAATTCTAATGTATTGACTATTTGTGGAGTTAAATTAACATCTAATAAAATAATATTAAAGTTTAAGGATATAGAGAAAATAGAAGAAGCTGAAAAATTAAAGGCTCATTTTATTGTTATACACAGGAAGGATGCTGTTAGTTTACCTGAGGATAGATTCTTTATTTGTGATTTAGAGGGTTGCGATGTTTTTGACGAAGCAGATATCTGCTATGGAAGTGTTGATAGAGTAATTCAAACGGGGAGTAATGATGTTTACTGTGTAGTAGATAAAAATAAAAAAGAGATTTTAATACCAGCGTTAAAAAGTGTTGTAAAATCAGTAGATATTAAACAAAGAAAAATTATTGTTAAAATACCAGAGGGTTTATTATGATATTTGATGTTTTAACCTTGTTTCCTGATGTAATTGAGAGTGTTGTGAACTCAAGTATATTAGGGAGGGCACAAGAAAAAAGTATTTTAACTGTTAACACAATAAATATCAGGGATTTTTCTACGAATAAACACCGTAAAGTTGATGACTATCCTTATGGTGGAGGTCAGGGTATGGTTATGTCTGCAGAGCCTATTGTGAATGCATATAATAGCCTTGAAGCTTTTTATGGATATAGACCTTTTTGCATTTATCTAACCCCACAAGGGCAAGTCTTTGAACAACAAATGGCTAAAAACTTGCAAAAAGAATATACCCATATCGCTTTACTTTGTGGTCACTATGAAGGAGTAGATGAAAGGGCAATTGAAGAAATAGTGGATTTAGAGGTTTCTATTGGCGATTTTGTTTTAACAGGTGGAGAGATTCCCGCAATAACTCTAATAGATGCTATTTCTAGACTTGTTCCAGGTGTATTAGGTTCAGAAAAGTCTTCTTTTGATGACTCATTCTCTGATGGTTTACTAGAATACCCACAATACACTAGGCCATACGAGTATAACGGTAAAAAAGTACCCGCTGTATTATTATCAGGTCATCATGAAAATATACAAAAATGGAGAAAAAAACAGTCTCTTTTACGAACTCTAAAAAAAAGACCAGATTTATTTGCTAATTATGATTTGAAAAACAAGTAGATTTTGATGATCAAAATCCATATTTGTAGGTTGGTAAGAAAAAACTACCATCAACCCCAAAAGCTACCATTTAATTAAATTATTTCTTATAGCGAAAACTGCAAGTTGAGTTCTATCATTTAACATTAATTTAGAAATAAGATCAGTAATAATATTTCTAAGTCGACCTTCTGATATAAATAATATTTTTGCTATTTCAGAAGTATTTTTTCCATCAACAATCATTCGCATTATCTCGCACTCTCTTTTTTCAAGCTCAATACGTATATCATTCACATACACTATTTTTTTGTCATCTTCATTATTTTCTTTGTTATTCGTTATCGTGAACTTTGCGTAGGCTTTAATTTCTTTATGTAATATTTCCATTTCTGCATGAACGCTATTTATGGCTGTTATAAGCTCATTTTTTGTTATGTCTTTTAGGACATATCCATCAGCACCATTATCTAGAGCCTGATGAACATCATCTTCATTATTTGAAGTAGTAAGTATTAAAACTTTAATGTTTTTATCAAATTCTTTAATCTTCTTAGTTGCTTCAATACCATTACAATTTGGCATTACAATATCCATTAAAACAACATCTGGAGTAAGTTGCTTTACCAATTCTAAAGCTTTATATCCATCTTTGGCACAACCAATAATGCTAATATTTGTATCTTTAATTAGCATTGCTTCCATTAAATCTGATAATAATTTTTGATCATCTACTATTAAAACCTTTATTTTATCCATACTTATTACCTTCCTTTATGAAATCTTAGCCGAAAACCACGGTGGCTTTAGCCTAGTGGATGAAGGCTTATTTTTAATATTCAACACTACTATTTAATTATAACATGTTAAAAAAATATAACAAATATATTTTTTTTATTTTTTCAATTGTAATTAATGAATAAATTGTGCAAAAATCACTAAAACAACCTTAATTTGTTAATATTTCATACAAGTTTGCGTGAGTTTTAATATAGTTTAAAAAACTACTCGACGTTATAATTTTTTTAGGGTTAATAAAAATAAAAATATTTCAGGGGTGGTATTTATGCTAGATAAAAAAATCAAAAGGATATTTGATCTTATGTTTTCGTGTTTTTCCTTAATATTGCTTTCTCCACTGTTTTTAATAGTCGCAATTGTTATTAAGCTTGAATCAAGAGGAAGTGTTTTTTTCAAGCAAGAAAGACTGGGTGAAAAAGGAAAGGTGTTTGAAATTTACAAATTTAGATCAATGTGTGTAGGAGCAGAAAAAAAAGGGGTATATGAAATGCAAAATGATTCAAGGGTTACAAGGATAGGAAGAATTATAAGGGCTACAAGCATAGATGAACTTCCGCAGCTTTTTAATATAATAAAGGCTGATATGTCTTTAATTGGTCCTAGACCAACATTGACATATCACCCAAAGAGGTATGAAGAATATACAAATGAGCAGAAAAGACGTTTTGTTGTTAAACCTGGTATTACAGGGTTAGCACAGATAAGTGGGAGAAAAGCAATGCTGTGGGATGAACGGTTAAAAAAAGATGTAGAATATGTAAAAAATTTATCTATTATGCTAGACGCTTATATATTCTTTAAGACATTTCTTGTGGTGATCAGTAAGAAAAACAATTACAACATTGAGCAGACATCAAAAGCTAGTAGTACTAGATAAATAAATGAAAACATTTTTAAAAAGTTAATAGGGGGATGATTCGTATGTACAATTTAAATTTAATGTATTTAACTAATAAAGAAAGTATCGCAAGAATAGCTGAGAAAAGCGGTGTTGATTGGATATTTGTAGATCTTGAAGTGAATGGAAAATATCAGCGACAAGGACATTTGAATACAGTTATTTCAAAACATCAAATTGAGGATGTTTCAAAAATAAAAAAAGTACTAAATAAGTCAAAACTTTTAGTTAGGGTTAATCCTATCTATAAAGGTTCTGAAAACGAAATAAAAAGAGTAATATCTGATGGTGCTGATATTGTAATGCTTCCCTTTTTTAAACAAAAAAAAGAGGTTGCGAGGTTTTTGGAGCTAGTTGACGGGAAAGCAAAGACTTGTTTATTATTTGAAACACCCGAGGCGGTTGAACAAAGTGAAAAGATATTAGAATTAGATGGGATAGATTATGCTCATATCGGTCTAAATGATTTGCACCTTGGATACAATATGAATTTCATGTTCGAACCTTTGGCTAATGGAATGGTGCAAGCGTTAATTGAAAAATTTAAAAATAAGCAGCTTGAATATGGATTTGGAGGAATTGCTAGAATTGGATTTGGAGATTTACCATCAGAATGGATAGTTACAGAACATTATCGCCTTGGTTCTAAAATGGCTATACTATCTAGAAGTTTTTATCAGACTAATGATAATGACGATTATGCGTATATTCAGAGCGTTTTTGAAAAAGGAGTGAAATACGTAAGAAAAATTGAAGAAGAATTTTATGAAAAAG
>CAZTHU010000113.1:0-6831 GCA_964613575.1 uncultured Eubacteriales bacterium
AAAAGTCCTTCTCTGACTTATTTAAGTTAATAAAAAATATGTCTAACTTTTTATCTTCAAAATATTTAACACCCTCTCTAAAAGCCGGAACATTTTCCTCATTAAAATATCCAAATGCAGCCATTATTTGAGCTGTGTTATACTTACAGTGAATATCCAAAGGACAGTCAAAGGCGAAGTTGTTTTTTATATTCAGCAATTCAACCTGTTCTAACTGATAGTTCATTATTTCCACTATCTCATCCTTAATATTATTACCTTTTATACTTTTATGTATAGCATCTTCATAACTCAAGTATCCTTCTTTTTTAGGAGTATTACTAAAAAATGTATAATATAGCATTGATAACATGAGCTTCGAGATCTCATTTGAATCAAAGATACCCAATAAATAATTTTTTATAAACTTTATGAATCTAACAGAATTTACATGGAATAAATTGGGTAATTTTTTAATTAATTTTTCATTGATATCAACATCTTTTATAACTCCAGCATCTTTTTTCATTTTGTAAAAACTTCTATTCCCACTTTTACCAAATACATCATATATGGAATAATTATGATATTTACTAAAATTAGTTATTGTAAGCTTTTGTTCTGTATCCTCTTCAAAATACTTGATTTTATCTATTATATTTCTTTTTGATGTCGAAGCTTCTTTAATATTTCTAAGGACATAATCCTTCGCCTTTTTCTCCATCTGAATAAAGCAACCTTTGGGCAAGTTAAAAAAACCATTTTCTACATAGTGCTTTATTGAATGTTTTGTTTTACCTATTAATGCTCTGAACTTTTCTTCAAAACTATAATTTTTATTTGCTTGTCCAATAAAATCTAAAACAGTAAGACATTCCTTATCATCAGTCAACCTTAACCCGCGACCCAATTGTTGTAAAAACACCGTTAAACTTTCGGTAGGTCTTAAAAAAATTATCGTATTAACTTCCGGAATATCTACACCTTCATTATATAAGTCTACAACAAAAATAAATTTAATTTCCCCATTATTGAGTTTCCCTTTTGCATTGTTCCGTGTTTTAGCATCTGCGCTAGCATATAATGCGATTGACGGGATATTACAGTTATTGAAGAATGCTGACATATAAATAGCATGTTCCCTACTAACACAAAATCCCAATCCTTTAACATTATTTATATCGGAAACATACTTCTTTATGCTATTAACTACTTGTCTACTCCTTATTTTATTATCAGTATAAAGATTCTCTAAATCTCTAATATCATAACCTTTTCTACTCCATTTAACAGAAGATAAATCTACAGTATCAGACACACAAAAGTACTGAAAAGGGCTTAAGAGCTTCCTATCTATTGCTTCTTTTAATCTCATTTCTGATGCTATTTTACCATCAAAATGTTCTAAAACATTTTTACCATCCATTCTTTCTGGTGTTGCGGTTAATCCTAGCATTATATTTGGCTCATAATAAGCTAAGAGTTCGCTATAGGAGTTGGCTGAAGCATGATGAAATTCATCAATTATTACAAAATCATAAAAGTCTTTCGTTTGTGTTTTATGTATTTTTTTGCTGTTAAAACTTTGAATGCTTATAAATAAATGTTCAATATTGGTTACCTCATATTCACCAACTAATAGATCCCCAAAATTAAAATCTTGTAATACTAGCCTAAACGTATTTAAACTTTGTTCTAAAATTTCTTTTCTGTGCGCTACAAATAATAATCTAGCTCTATTATTCCTCTTTTTGTATCTCTTATAATCAAATGCTGCAATTATTGTTTTACCCACACCAGTTGCAGCAACGATTAGATTTTTATTTCTGTTAAAAACCTCCCTTTCAACTTCTAGCTTTTCTAAAATTTCTTTCTGATAATTATATGGTCTAATATCAACATTAACATTAAGTCTCTCTAATTCCTTATTTTCATTTGATTTATTAAGTGCTCTTTTTAATCTATTATTATCCTCGTCATTATTCATATTAAATAAAATAAATTCTTTGTCATGCCAATAACTCTCAAAGGTAGCGTTAAATTTATTAATAACATCAAAAGAGTCTTTTTCTGTAACCTTTAAATTCCATTCCAAACCTGATGTTAATGCAGGATTAGATAGATTTGATGAACCTATATATGCTGTCGTAAAGCCTGTTTCACGTTTAAACATATAAGCTTTAGCATGAAGTCTAGTTCTATCAACGTCGTAGCTTATTTTTATTTCGGTATTTTTAAGTTTGCTAAGTTCGAGAACTGCTTTATAATCTGTAGCTTCCATGTATGATGTTGTTATCACTCTAAGCTTATTTCCTGCGACCTCTGTAAACTCTCTTAGCTCTTCTATGATACAAACTAGTCCGCTCCATTTTATAAATGAAACTAGCATATCAATTTCATCAGAAGTTAATATTTCTTTTTTTAATTCTGATAGCATATTTGGTTCATAGCTAGAACCTGTAAAAAGAGAACTTTCAGCAATTGATGTGCTTGGTCTTAGCTCTTTTACCTTTCTTATAGCTCTAACATTATTTAGTTTGTCATAAACCGATAACAAAACTTCGCCTTGCTCCTTTATTTTAAGCTCTTTAAACTCTTCATCATCTAGTTTTACAGCTAAAACATCTATTATTTGATTACAAGTTCTTATTTGCTCTAACAAACCGTCATTATCTGTTGATATATTGTCTCTAAGCATATTCAATGCTCTTCTTGTAACTATTGAAATATAACTAGATAGAACCTTCCTAGCTTCCTCCTTGTCGATATTTTCCTTATCTATAATGATACGATCTTGGTCTAATAAATTAATCTCATTTATAATCTTTGTAGTAATTAGCTCTTCATAAATGCCCTCTCTTAACATTTGGCACCTCACTTCTTTATCTTATAATCCAAACAACGCGACTGCAAATAAGGGGGCTCAAATAAGGGGACGGTTCCTCCATTTGTCTATGCTTTAAATATTCTATGTATAGTCAATCCTGTGAGCCTTGAAATTTGGTTATAACTAGTCCCCTTCAACGCTTTTAAGTATCGCAATATTTTTACCTGAGTCTCTAAATCTAAATTTTGTATACTTATAGCATTTATTTTAAATTCTTTAGCTATAATATGCAATAAATCTTCATCTGAAATCTTTACTGACGCCTCTTTTAATTCTAAACACGTATCGTTAGTAAACTCACTCATATACTTAGTAAATTCTTTTATCCTCATCTTCTCATTTTCAGAAAACATTTTGAGTGCAAACTCTATATCAGTTATTCCAGATCCCTTAATATAGTCATTATAGCTACTCCATTTATATGAACTTAAGCTTACTACCATTTCTGCTTTTATTGGATTTTGCAATATATACCGAAGGACAGTCAAAAAGTATCCATCATTTTCAACTACTTCACTCTTAAATCTGTCTTGAAATAAATGTCCAGAACGGTTATATTTTTCATTATACCAGTATACATACCTAGCTCCAATTCTTCTAAATATTTTTTCTATAGATTCTTCTTCTTCCTTTAATAAAATATGCACATGATTACTCATTAGGCAATATCCTAGCAATCGAAACCCACTTAATTCCTTGCATTTAGAAATTATATCTAAGAACTTTATCTTATCTTCGTCATTTTCAAATATGTTTTGTCTGTTAATCCCTCGCATCATTACATGATAAATTCCTGTTTTACTCTTTTGTCTTGATGTTCTCGGCACTCATATCACCTCATTATGAAGTCTATCAAATACCTAACAGCTTGTCAAATGAATGAACCGTCCCCTCATTTGTTGTCCCCTCATTTGTTTCCCCTGTAATCAAACACTGACTTCCCACCATCATTTCCTTCATTCCTAACGGCTCTATCAAATCACCTTATATCGAATCTAAGCTATCTTTAGCCTGTTTTTTCAAATGCTTATTCGAAAGCTTCTTTATCCATACGGAATCATCATCAGGTTTTCTATCTTTCTTTAAATCGCACCTTAGTTCAGCTAGTATCTTTTTACTGGTTAATATCTGTTTTACCTCCTGTATATTTGCATAATCAATTGCAGTCTTTCCATCCCTATCTTTCATACCAATATCAGCACCGTTTGCAATTAACTCTTTTACTATTTCTATATATGCACCTTTTCTATATGCATTGTTATCATGACCATTTTTCAATGCATACATAAGAGGAGTTCTACCTTCATAATCTTGAATATTCACATCAGCACCGTTTGTAATCAAATATTCCACCACATTGACATGTGCCTTTTGTGCCGCAGCTGATAGAGCAGTTCTCCCTATTTTATCACAAAGATTTACTTCAACGCCCTTGTTGATTAAATCTTTTACACTTTCTTCATTTCCTATAAAAGCCGACCACATAAGTACATTCATACCTGCATTATCTCTAAAATTTACATCTCCATAATTCCCCAAAAGTTCCTTCAACACATCAATATGCCCTTTTCTAGCGGCTGCAATGGTT
Source organism: uncultured Eubacteriales bacterium (assembly GCA_964613575.1). Taxonomy (GTDB): domain Bacteria; phylum Bacillota; class Clostridia; order CAZTHU01; family CAZTHU01; genus CAZTHU01. The sequence continues at coordinate 4,455 of CAZTHU010000113.1, forward strand.
GGAGACACAGCAAAATCATCTTTAATATCAATGTTAGCACCATTTTTTATCAACTCTTTTACTACCTTAACATGACCTTCACCTGATGCCCATATAAGTGCGGTTGTGCCATCATTATCCTTCAAATGAATGTCAGCCCCATTTTTTACCAGTTCCCGAATCATATCAGTATGCCCGTTTCTCGAGGCATACATAAGAGCAGTTCTTTTAGTCTCTTTCTCTTTCGTGTTGATATCAAAGCCTTTATTCACAAACTCATTGAACACCTCTAAGTGACCTCCCGCAGCTGAGAAAATCAAACTGTTCGAATCAACCAAAACACCGTTATTTACAAATTCCCTTACCACTTCTAAATGCCCTTCGCCGACTATATAATTGAGCCTTTGTGAATTTACAAGCTCAGCCCCTTCTTTTATCAATTGTTTTACAGTATTAAGATGCCCATTTTTTGCCGCAAGATATATAGGAGTCTCACCTATGCTACCTTTCGCATCAATATCCGCCCCCGCCTTTATAATTTCCTTTACGATATCTTTATTCCCAACTAATGCTGCTATATGAAGGGCTGTACAGCCTTTATTATTAACAATATCAAGTCGAGCATTATTCTTGATTAACTTTTTTGCTACATCTATGTTTCCGTTTAAGATCGCCCACATGAGTGCGGTATGATTAGATGGATCCAATGCATTTATATTGGCTTTTTTATTTATTAATTCCTTTACCTTTTCTAAATCACCCCTTCTTGCATGGCTTACTATAACTCTATCCATTTTCTCTTTTATATATTTGTTGTATTTATCCTCTATTTGATCTTTTAAATGAGGATTATCCTCTATTTGACATTCTATATAACGCCTACGGATTTCTTGCGTTGATGACTCCCATTTTGGTTTAAATTTAATAGTTGAAGTTCTTAAGTCTTTAAGTTTTTTTGTTGAAAAGTTACGAGTTGAGAAAGCAAATTGTATGGCTGATTCAGGCTCCTTTATAAAACAATTTCCTTTAACCTGAATTCTAGACTGTATATTTAACATAAACCGATTTTCACATTGTTTTCTGAAGTTTTGATAAATGGAATTAGTGTCAGCAATAACAGGATCAGATAATCTTGGTCCATTTAACACCTCTAAAAGTTTATCTGTATTTTTTTCTTTAAACAGATATTCTTCAAACTGTCCATAGTACCTTTCATCAGACTTTCGATAATTTTCAACCTCATTATCCCTGTTTACAACAGTAGCGCTAAATCCTTCCTCTATTCTTCTCACAACTACCGAAAAAGTATGGCAATTAGAATGAACAGGTATAATCAAAAAAGAATTAGCATCATCTTTTTTCAAACTGTTTAACCCTGACTTTTCTAATATATATGGTGAAACATACGGAACTGTTCCCTTGAGCTCGATGCTGTTTAAATATATTTCACTTTCAAGTAGTGAAAGTTTAAAATCACGTGATGTATAATCTTTAAGAATTTTGTTGTACATTCTAAATAAATTTTTAATTTTATCTATATTATTTCCTCTGTTTTTATCAAAATTTAACACTAAATCAATTTGTTGCAATAAATCCTCATCCTTAATAGGATTTACTTTCAACTCATCTAATAAAACACCTATATCATCAACCTCGTCAATCAAAGAATGCGCCTTCTTTACATCACCATCATTGATTGCCATTTCGATGGATTTTTGTTCTTTATCATTCATCCTATTCACCACGCTCCTTCCACTTCAATAAATACGTTGCAAGACAGGGGGACGTTTTGGTTGTCTTGCTGTTACTTGTGGTACGGTTCACCGTACTGTTGAACCAGCCGGTTTTTCTACAAATAAACAATCCCAACAAATCTAACAACACATAAGAATTGTTTAATCACTAACCTTAGAGCTACAGACTAGGTATAATATCAGTAGGTAACTATATATTCTCACATAACGTAACTTTCGCTTAGTCTAATCAATAAGAGCTTTTACAAGCTCCTATCCTTTAGGATAGTGGGTTATTGACTTTTCGTAAATTACAACGGCATCTCTTTCAATGTTTGCTTTTAATTTTTTATTAACAATTTCTTCTACGAGCAAGATATTTGTTTTGTAAATTCCTGCTACAATGTCAATATTATCAAATACCCCTGAATCCAACTTCCCTTCTAAATATAAGCCTATATCAATATCGGATGTTTCCCCATTATCCCCTCTAGCTCTAGAACCAAATATAACAGCCTTTTTTATTTCTTTAGTATTTTCAAAAACTTCTATTATTTTGTTTATGGTTTGTTGAGGCAGTCCAAAATACATTATTTCATCTCCTCTGATAGATTATCTCTAAGAGTCTTAAATAAATTAAAATATTTGTTTTTTACATTTTCATA
>CAZTHU010000114.1:0-6736 GCA_964613575.1 uncultured Eubacteriales bacterium
ATTTAGTATATCATAAAAGTGGAAATTTACAACTGTTACAGGATGATTTGAGGAGCTCCTTGCTTTTGTTATTTATACATTTCTTTTTGGCTAAAAAAAACTTTTTGTTTTTTAATTAAGAAGTTTGAAAGTTGGTTAAGTGGGATTATTATTCTACTATTAAAAATTAAAGTGATGTTGTCGACACTTTGTGTTGTTGTGGTTCTAAATTTTACTTGAAATTAATTTTTGTAGGTGATAAAATCATTTTACTTGATTTTGGGGGGAGTTTTCTTTGAGTTTGACGGATGAGATGATTAATGAAATTATTGAAAATACTAGGATTGAGTTTGATGGGCGAGAACATTTTGAGGTTGGTATGAAAAAAAGTTCTTTGGATGAGAAGAGTAAAGTTTTGGGTGGTTCTTTTGGATGCTTTGAAGATATGTTAAGTGCAATAAGGGCTTGTAAAGAGGCGTCTAAAAAACTTATTGATTTGAGTATTAAGGATAGAAAAAAGATAATAGAGAGTATGAGGCAGGCGGGGCTTAGTCATGCTAGAAACTTAGCTATGATGGCAAGAGATGAGACTGGGTTTGGCGTTTTAGAGCATAAGGAGCTAAAAAATATTTTAGCATCTACTAAAACCCCTGGGGTGGAAGATATTGTGCCTAATACATATACTGGGGATGATGGATTAACCTTGGTTGAGGGGGCGCCCTTTGGTGTGATTGGGGCAATTACGCCTTCGACGAATCCGTCGGCAACTGTTATAAATAACAGTATATCGATGGTTGCAGGAGGAAATTGCGTTGTGTTTAATCCGCATCCGTCGGCTAAAGGGGTTTCGATTGAGGCGATTAAGATTTTGAATAAGGCGATTTTTGATGTTTGTGGGATAGAAAATGTGTTGACAACTGTTGCGGAGCCTTCGATTAAGACAAGCAAAGAGCTTATGGAAAATAAGGATGTTAGAATTCTAGTTGTTACAGGTGGCGAGGCGGTGGTAGACCTTGCGATGCGGATGGGTAAGAAGGTTATTGGGGCAGGTCCTGGGAATCCGCCAGTAGTTGTGGATGATTCGGCAGATGTTAGAAAAGCTGGAAATGATATTGTTAGAGGGGCAAGCTTTGATAATAATATTCTTTGTATTGCGGAAAAGGAAGTTTTTGTGTTTGAATCGGTTGCGGATGAACTGTTATCTAGTATGAAAGATTCTGGGGCATATTTTTTAAATGCTGATGAGGTTAAGAGGGTTGAGAAAAAGGTTTTAGAGCAAAAAAAAGATGGGGGATATGCGCCGAATAAAAAGTTTGTGGGAAAAAGTGCAAATTACATATTGGAAAATAGTGAAATAGAAGTTAATAAGAAGTATAGCCTTCTAATTTGTGAGGTTGATGGCGATCATCCTTTTGTACTTACAGAGATGCTGATGCCAGTTTTACCTGTTGTGCGGGTAAAAGACCTTGATGAGGCTATTTTTTGTGCGCTTAAGGCGGAAAATGGTTGCAAGCATACGGCTATAATGCATTCGAAGAATGTTTCGAATTTGACGAAAGTGGCACGGACTATGGATACTACTATTTTTGTGAAGAATGCGCCGTCATTTGCGGGGCTTGGGTTTGAAGGTGAAGGGTACACAACGTTGACCATTTCTACACCAACGGGCGAAGGCTTGACTTCAGCGAAGGATTTTGTGAGGTGGAGAAGGTGTACGTTGGCAGGGGAGTTTAGGATTGTGTAAGGGGAACGCGAAAAGTTAGAGGAGAATTCATTCTCCGTGAAAGGTAGAGGAGAATTCATTATCCCGAAAGGTAGAGGAGAATTCATTCTCCATGAAAGAGTAGCGTTAACATGTACCGTTGGTTGAGGAATGGAGGAAGTTGATTTGGAGAGTAATTTGCAATTAAGCCGTAAGGATGCTTGTAATCAAGATTTGATTGAGAAAATTAAAGAGGCTGGGGTTGTTGGTGCTGGTGGGGCTGGATTTCCTGCGCATGTTAAGGTTTCTGGTAGGGCTGATGTTGTGATTGCAAATGGTGCAGAATGTGAGCCACTACTTGAAGTGGATAAGATTGTTATGCAAAATTTTCCTAAGTTTGTGCTAAAAGGGCTTAAAACGGTTATGAAGCTATCGGGTGCCAAGCGTGGTGTATTGTATTTAAAGGGCAAGAATGTTGGGCGTGCTAAAAGGTTAATTGAGCTTATTGAGGGGGAAAAACTTGATATATCAGTGTTTGAAGTTGAGGATTTTTATCCTGCGGGTGATGAACAGCAGATGGTGTATGAGGTGACGGGAAAGGTTGTGCCAGTTGGCGGGATTCCGCTTGATGTTGGTGCGATTGTTATAAATGTGACAAGCCTTTTGAATATTGCAAGGGCTTTAGATGGCAAGGCTGTGACGCATCGGATGGTGACGGTTGCAGGGGAGGTTAAAAGGTCTGTTACGCTTGAAGTTCCTGTGGGGACGCCTATTGGGAGGTTGGTTGAATTTGCTGGAGGGGTTCAAGATGGCTTTGTTGCAATATTGGGCGGACCTTTAATGGGAAGTGTGACAGAAGATTGGAGCACTCCTGTTACGAAGACTCTTAGCGGCGTAATTGTTTTGCGGGATGATCATAGGTTAGTTAAGATGAAGACGAGGGATATGAGTCTTGATATAAAGCGGGCAAAGTCGGTTTGTTGTCAGTGTAATTTTTGTAGTGAGCTGTGTCCGAGAAATTTGCTTGGGCTAAATTTAGAGCCTCACAAGGTGATGAGGTCGGTTGGATATGGGAATTCGAATGCGGTTCAAAATGGGAATAGGGTGTTTGGATGCTGTGATTGTGGGATTTGTACGTATTTTGCTTGCAATATGGGGCTCTCTCCAAGTAAGATGGTGTCGGGGATTAAGGCGGGTCTTTTGGAAAAGGGTATTCGTGCAAAAGGTGTTGAGCTACGTGGGGTGAGCGATGCAAGGGACGTTAGGAAGGTGCCTACAAAAAGGCTGATAAGTAGGATTGGATTGACTGATTACGTGGGAGAAGCAGAGTTTTTTAAAGATGTTTTTAAGGTGGATAGGGTGAAAATTTTATTGAAGCAACATGTTGGTGTGGCGGCTAATGCGGTGGTTAAGGTTGGTGATGTGGTGAAGGTGGGGGATGTTGTGGGTAGGGTTGAGGATGGAAAGCTTGGGGCAAATGTGCATGCAAGTATAGATGGTAGAGTGGTTGAGGCTAGCGAGCAGATGGTCGAGATTGGTTGTGCGGATTTAGATTGTAAAAGTGGTAAGCAAAAACATCTGTTGGATAAGACTTTAGAGCGGGAAAGTTTGAATAGTTATTTGGGGAGAAAAGAAGGGAGCAACAAGTTATGAAGGCGCTTGGTATGGTTGAGTTTAATAGTATAGCTACTGGGGTATTGGCGGGAGATAGGATGCTTAAGTGTGCGAATGTAAAGCTTATGAGTGCGCAACCTGTGTGCCCTGGGAAATATATTGTTATGGTAGAGGGACAGGTACAGGCTGTAAAAAGTGCCGTTGAGGCTGGTGAGTTGGGGGCTAAAGAGGAGTTGGTAGATAGCCTTGTTATAGCCAGTTTACATGATCAGGTTTTTGAAGCAATTGCGTGTACCACTCAAATAACTGGTGAGAACGCGATTGGTATAATTGAGTGTTTTTCGCTTGTGACATCAATTTATTGTGCAGATGCAGCGGTAAAATCTGCAAATATTGATCTTATAGAAATTCGTTTGGGCAGAGGTCTTGGAGGTAAGTCTTATGTTGTGCTTGCAGGGGATGTTAGCTCTGTAAAGCATGCAGTGGATGTTGCTAATGAGAAATTTGGACAAGAAGGGATGTTGGTAAGGACTGTTGTTATACCTTCACCGCATAAGGATATTTTGGAGTCGTTGATGTAGTTGGGAAGTAGCGGGGAATTTATTCTCCGATGAAATGATGGTTTAACAATGTGGATAAGAAAAATAGCTTATCCACAGGTAAAATAAAAGGAGGAGTATATGATGGAAAAAGAAGCTTTGGGAATGGTAGAAACTAGAGGAACAGTAGGTGCAATTGAGGCAGCGGATGCTATGGTTAAGGCAGCAAATGTGAAATTAATGGGAAAAGAAAAAGCAGGAAGCGGGCTTGTGACTGTTATGGTTAGAGGGGATGTAGGTGCTGTAAAGGCTGCTACAGAAGCAGGCGCAGAGGCTGCTAAGAGAGTTGGAGAATTACATTCAGTTCATGTAATTCCAAGACCGCATGCTGATGTTGAGTCAATATTGCCAACTGTAGGGTAGTTGAGTAATAGGAAAATAGTGGTTAAACGATAGTTGAGTGTTGGTTGGCTATGGTTGGTTAAACGATGGTTGGCTATAGTTGAATAGTTGATGAATGTTGCTTGAACCATTGTTTGGCTAACCGACTAACCGACTAATCGACTAACTAACAAACCAACTAACCAACTAAAAAATGAAAGGGTGAAATAATTGGAGATTGAAAAATTGGTGGAGCAAATTGCTCAAGATATATATAAGAAGATTTCTGCTAATGACAGTGGAGTAGGGCTTGAAAAAACGGGGAATAATGGTGGAGGTTCAAAGGTTGATTTAGCTGGTATGATAGATCATACGGTTTTGAAGGCAGATACTACCGCTAGTATTGTGAAAAAAGTTTGTGATGAGGCCAAAGAGTACTCATTTGCGTCTGTGTGCGTAAATCCATCGTATGTGCCGTTGGTGGTGGATTGTCTAAAGGGTACAAGTGTTAAGACTTGTTGTGTTGTGGGTTTTCCTTTAGGGGCAACAACTACGAAAGCAAAAGTTGAAGAGACTTTCGATGTTATCCAAAAGGGTGCGCAGGAAGTTGATATGGTTGTAAATATTGGTGCGATCAAAAGTGGTGAGTGGGATTTTGTTAAAAATGACATAGAGGCAGTTGTATTGGCTGCAAAGGGTAAGGCAATTGTAAAGGTTATTATAGAGGCATGTTTGTTAACTGATGAAGAAAAGGTTAAAGTGTGTACAATTTCAAAGCTTGTAGGAGCCGACTTTGTAAAGACGTCAACAGGATTTAGTACTGGTGGTGCGACGTTAGATGATATTAGGTTGATGAGAAAAACTGTGGGCAAAGATGTTGGGGTAAAGGCGTCGGGCGGAATAAAAGATTATAAGAAGGCGATGCAGATGGTAGAGGCTGGCGCAAATAGGATTGGCACAAGCTCTGGTATCGATATTGTTAACGGTGAAGGAAATGGCGCTGGCAGTGATTCTCATGGTTGTGTAAGCTGTGGTAAGTGTAGTGGGGCTTGTCCTACGGGCAAAGTTGTGATTACGAAGAATGACTATTAGAAGGTGGGAAGAGTTGGACGGTTGGTCAGTTGGATAGTTGGTCAGTTGGACAGTTGGGTAGTTGGATAGTTGGTCAGGAAAAGCGATTGCTAGGGTAAGGATAGTGGAAGAGTTGGGGAAAGGGGTGATTTTGTGTATGCAGCAAGGATTATAGGTAGTGTGGTTTGTACTACGAAGGATGAAAAAATGAACGGTTTTAAGCTTTTGGTGGTTCAGCCTGTAAGTCTTTTGAACCTTGAAAATGAAGGGAAGGCTGTTGTAGCTGTGGACTCAGTTGGTGCGGGAGAAAATGAGATTGTGTTGGTGGTGGGGGGAAGTTCTGCAAGGCAGACTTGTGTTACTGCTGATAAGCCTGTTGATGCTACGATAATGGCGATTGTTGATACCATAGATATAGAAAAAAAGAGGGTTTTTCAAAAACATTAGTAAGCACGAAGGGAAAGAGGAGAAGGTGAAAGTGAAGAGAGAGTCAGAGTTAAAGTGAAAGGGAAAGTGAAGTTAAGATAGAGTGAAGAAAGTAAAAGTGAAGAGAAAGTGAAAAATATGAAGGCGAAGGAGAAGTGAAAGTGAAATAGCTAAAGTCGAAAGCGTATGGAAAAGTGTGTTTTAAGTATTAGTAAAGGGGGAGAAGTGTTTTGAGGATTGCAATAGGAAGTGATCACGGTGGGTTTAAGTTAAAAGAAACTATTAAAAAATATTTGAAGGCTGAATTAAATCACGATTTTATAGATATGGGTACATATGATGAAGCAAGGTGTGATTATACTGATTATGCGCTTTTAGTGGCAGAGGCTGTGTCAAATAAGAGGTGTGATTTTGGTATTATGATTGATGCTGTAGGGACGGGTTCTTCTATGATGGCAAATAAGGTGCCACATGTTAGGGCTGCGGTTGCAAATGAGATATATACTGCTAGAAATAGTAGGGGGCATAATGATGCCAACGTACTTTGCTTGGGGTCGCTTATTATTGGAGAAGGTGTTGCAAAAGAAATTGTAAAGGTTTGGCTTGCAACTGTGTTTGAAGGTGAGAGGAATATAAAGAGAGTTGATAAGATAAAATCGTTTGAACAAAAGTTAAATGAATGTAGAAGAGGCTAAGGAAGTGGGAAAGATAAGCTGAGAATGTAGAAGAGTTTGAGGCTAGTGGGAAGATAGTCAATGAGCGGGAAATAAGAGGAATGAGTTTCTTGAGGAGGTGGCAGTTTGCAACTTTCTAAGGTAATAGGATCGGTTGTTGCAACTAGAAAGGATGAAAGCCTTACAGGGGTAAGGCTTATGGTTATTCAACCAAAGAATGCTTCCGGGCATGATGTTGGTGTGCCAATAGTTGCGGTAGACACGATAGGTGCAGGGGTTGGCGAAGATGTGTTTTATGCGAAGTCTAAGGAGGGAGCAATGCCACTTGCAAATCCGAAGGCGCCTGTGGA
>CAZTHU010000115.1:0-6732 GCA_964613575.1 uncultured Eubacteriales bacterium
GAACATATAGTAGGACTTATACATCGACTATACATTCATCGAATGAGTTGCTAGATATGAAATCCATATTTAAGTCTTCGCAGGTTATTTCAGGTGAAATTGCATATTCAAAATTAGCGGATAAGATGCTACGTATAGTAAGTGAAAATGCAGGTGCACAGAGAATTGTATTATTACTAAAAAAAGAAAATGAAACATACATTGATTCGGAATTTGATGTAACTAAGGATAATGTTGAATTTATAAATCGTCTTGTGAATTTAGATAAAGATGATAGTCTTATGGAAGAATTTTTTTCTAAAAGTATTGTTTATTATACTATTAATACGCAAGAGATTGTTATACTTGATGAGCATACAAAAAATAAACAAAGTTTTAAAAATGACGAGTATTTGCTGAAACATCAACCTAAGTCGGTTATGTGTTTTCCATTGATATATAATAAAGAGGTAAAAGCTATATTATACATGGAAAATAATTTGTCTTATGGAGCTTTTTCGAAAGAACGAGTAAATATTTTAAAGATGCTTTCTTCTCAGATGGTAATTTCTCTAGAAAATGCAAGGGTGTTTGCCTATCTTGAAGAAAGTGTAGAGAAGAGAACACATGAACTTAAGGAAAAGAGTCAGTATATTATGGATAGTATTAATTATGCTAAGCTAATCCAGCAATCAATATTGCCAAGAAAAAATCTCTTTGATCATTTTATGAATAACAAATATTTTATTATGTGGCAACCAAAAGATGTTGTAGGAGGAGATATATATTGGTTTGTTGAGTGTGGCGAAAATTATCTTATTGGAGTAATAGACTGTACAGGTCATGGTGTGCCTGGTGCACTTATGACTATGACGGTGAATTCATTATTAAATAGAGTTGCTGAAGAGGTTTGCAAAGACAATCCGGCAAAAATTTTAAAAGAAACAAATAAATATTTGAAGGCAACATTAAATCATAATATACAGATGAAAGAAAATACAGACGAATTTAATGATTTAACAGATGATGGTTGTGATATTGGACTCTGTTATGTTGATACAATGAAAAGGGAATTAATATACTCAGGTGCGAGAGTTCCTTTATATATTCAGGATAATGGAGAAATTAAAGTTATTAAAGGAAGTAAACATGGAATTGGTTATAAAAAAACAGATGAAAATTATGAATTTGAAAATCATGAAATAAGACTGGATGGAAATCAGATTTTTTACTTAACTTCAGATGGTTATATTGATCAGAGAGGTGGACAAAAAGGGTTTAGTTTAGGGAATAGTAGATTTGTAGAAGCATTATCACAGGTGAAATTTCATTCAATGCAAAACCAACAAAACTTTTTTGAAAAAGTTTTGGAAAATTATCAGCGAGAAGAATATGCTCAGACAGATGATATATGTTTGATAGGATTTGAGCCTAAAATTTAATTGTTACTAATCATAAATAAAAAAATATTATAAGGAGGTTTTTATGAATAAGTTAATTATTAATGGAACAAGTAATTCACCAAAACTATTTTTTGATTGTGAAACAAATGTACTTGAAATAATGGGGTATTCATACATGGAAAATGTTGTAGAATTTTACAAACCAATTTTTAAGTGGTTATCAGAGTATCTTGCAACTTTATCTTCACAGTGTATAGTAAAAATGAATTTAAATTATTTTAATACCTCTAGTAGTAGGTGTATAATGAAATTGCTTGATATGTTGGAAGAAAAACATTTAGAAGGTTATGATATTCAAGTTTATTGGTATTATGATGTTGATAATGAAAGTTTGAAGGAATTAGGTGAAGATTTCAAAAGCGAGCTTAAATTAAATTTTGATATTGTTCCTCTAAAAAATGATTAAATGATTAAGGAATTAATTTGATAAAATTTACTTAAAGGAGGAAGTATAATATGAGTGATCTTTATGAATTCAGTAAGCGTTTAGGCGTAACTTCAGAAAGGAATATTGTTTTTATGTGTTTTAATGGGCAGTTGTCTCATCCATTGATAGAGGAATTAGCACGAAGTCTTAGTAAAAAATTAGAATATGAAAAGATTGAAAAAAGTACAATTTATAATATTTTCTCGGTTTTTGTAGAACAAGTAATAAACATTAAGCGTTATTATGAAAAAAGAAAAAAAAACTTTATTAAAGATCACCTTAAGACATCTGGAACCATTTTAATTGAAGAGAAAGATGAACGATTTATTATCAGTACAGGAAATATAATATTGAACGTTGATGTTTCTGAAGTTGAAAATAATTTGAGAAAAATTGCTTTTATGAACAAAGAAGAATTAAAAGTTTTTTATAAAAGTGAATTAAAAAAATCAGCAATGGAGGAAGATACATTAGACGCTGGCTTGGGTTTTATTGAAATATCGAGAAGAGCAAGTGAGCCTGTTAAATATTCGTTTGATCAAATAGATGATATGTATACGTTTTTTACAATGGAAGTTTTAATATGATGACAAGACAAAAATATTAATTTAGATATAAAGGTACCATGTGAATAGTATAATATTTTAGAATTACAGGATTAAAGGTGTAGTTATCTAACTTATTTTTTTGTAGGTTTGTAGCTTTCGAATATTACTACAGTTTAATTATATAACAAAAATGCGAAAGGGCTATATTTCATTATGTTTTATGTCTTTAGCGATTGGAAGGAATATAAATATGAATATTATAAAAGACATATATTTCCACTCTGAGCAGTACTTTAAGAATAGTATATTGACTATGTGTTTTTCGGGGTATTACTCGCATTCTTTGATACAGGAAATGGCGAGGGCTTTAATTAAAAATCTGGAAAAAAAACAGATAAACAAAGAGACGATTTTTAAGGTTTTTTCTGTTTTCATAGAACAGTTAGAAACAGTTAAAGATTACTACGAGAGAAATTTTAGAGATTATGTAAATGATAATATGAATACGTTTGCTATTGCTAATTTACAAGATAATAGTGAGAATTTTTGTATACAAATAGGTTATATATTACAAAAAACAGATTTTGATAAATGCGTAGAGTTCTTGGAAAGTTTAAAATCTTTAGAAAGGCATGAACTAAGAAGAATGTACATGTCGGGACTAAGAAAATCTTTAAGTGATGAAAATGTGTTAGAGCAGGAGTTAAGTTTGATTGATATGGCAATAAAGTGTCGGGAACCTATTAAATATTCTTATGAAGTTCTAGATCAAAAATATACTTTTTTTTCGATAGAAGTGTGGCTATAAGAAGTGAAAAATACACATGTTTTATTCCGTTTTTTAAAAATCAATAGGTTGAACAGGGAGCAAGAGTTATGCCAAAATCATGTTTCCAGAGTGCACAGATATTAGGTATAAGTGTTATGATACCTAATATAAAAAGAAAAACTACAGATATGGCAGATCTATTTGACGGAAACTTAAAACAACTAGAAAAAATAAAAGAAAGCATAGGACTTAATGAAATATATATAGCAGATGAAAAGACAACAGGAGCAGATCTTTGTGAGTCTGCGGCAAAAGATGTTTTGACTAAAACCAATATCAGTAAAGATGAGATTGATGCTATTATTTGTGTTACGCAAACACCTGATTTTATAATGCCTGCAAACGCAACTTACTTACATGGTAAACTTGGATTAGACACAAATTGTGCAGCTTTTGATATTAATTTAGGTTGCTCGGGGTATATTTATGGTTTATGGTTAAGTTATATGATGATTGAGGCTGGTAATTGTAGGAATGTGTTATTATTAGCAGGTGACACTATCAGCAAGATGTTGAATAAAATGGATAAATCTACAGCTATATTATTTGGAGATGCTGGAACAGCAACCATTATTCAGCGAGATGATAAAGAATATAGCAAATCATACTTTTCACTTCATACAAATGGAAATGGTTACACTAGTTTAATTATTCCTGCTGGTGGAGCCAGATTACCTAGAACTTGTGAGACTAATATTGATTTTTTAGATGAAGATGGAAATGTTAGAAACCTTGAGAATTTATACATGAATGGTGCAGAAATTTTTAATTTTAGCATAAAAGAGGAGCCAGTAGAGATAAACGAATTACTAAAGTTTTCTGGATTGCCCAAGAATGAAATAGATTATATAGTGTTTCATCAAGCGAATAAATACATAATAAAAAATATTGTAAGAAGAATTGGAATTCCTTTAGAAAAAGTCCCTTGTGATACTGTTTCTAAATATGGAAATCAAAGTTCTGCATCTATACCAGTAACAATATGTGATGTTCTTGCTGATGCAATTGGTTCAAATATAAAAATAAATGTGATTATGTCCGGGTTTGGTGTTGGGTTATCGTGGGGTTCATGTTTAGTTGAATTACATAATGTTAAGTGTAATATGATTTTTGGGTAATAATAACAATATAAATATAAATATAGTAAAAGAGGGAGGTCGTTATTATGATGGAAATAATGATATCAAAAATTGATGAAAAGAGAATTGTGGAATTAGTGAGTAATGGGTTAAAAGAAATTTTAAAAACGAACAGCAATGAGGTGCAAGAAGAAATTAATCTAGATACTGTAATATTTGGTCAAAATGGTTTGTTGGATAGTTTGTCATTGGTGACATTTATTGTGGATTTAGAGAATGCGGTTTCTGTTGAAAGTGGTAAGGATATCATATTAGCAGGAGAAAAGGCAATGAGTCAAAAAAACTCGCCGTTTATGACGGTGAAAACATTATCTGAGTTTATTAAAATGTTACTGGATGAACTTTAGTGGCATTTAGAGGTGATAGTATGGAGCAAACAACATTTAAGAATAAGGCTTTTATGGAAGAAGAAAAGATTTTAGAAGAAATAAATGAATTTGTTGCTAGAGAAGATATAACGGTGCAAGAAATGAAAGATTTATTTCTGGAGTTTCATGAAGTTTTTGAAAAAATTTTACGTGACTATAAAAGAGTGGCTAGAATAAGTGATAAAATGGGGATTGAGTTAAATAGAAAGATGAATGCTATAAAAAGTTTGCTTGATAATTCAAAACAAGGGTTTTTGACTTTTGACAAAGATTTTGTTGTTGGGAAAATTTACAGTAAAGAGTGTGAGAATATTTTCGAAAAGAGAATCACAAACGAAAATGTTTTAGATTTACTATGTAATAGTTATCCATTTAACAAAGAATTGTTTAAGGAAGTGTTCGGAAAAGCTTTTTTATCTAAAGACTCAGAAATTGCAAATAATCATCTTAAGGAGCTTCCTCAAAGTATTAAATTAAAAAATTTTATTATTGAAATTAGCTATAAGTTTATAGATGTATCGCAGTCTCCGGATGGAAAAGAGCTAATAATGCTTATGTTGTCGGATATTACCGAAGAAGTTAATGCAAAAAATAAGCTGCATTATTTAAGTTACCATGACAGTTTGACAAACTTATACAATAGGACGTATGTAGAAAAAATTGTAACATTAATGGATGAAAATGTAGATTATCCAATTGGTATAATATTTGGTGATCTTAATTCGCTTAAAGTTGTAAATGATGTGTTTGGACATAAGCAAGGAGACGAAATTATTGTGTTAATAGCAGATATCTTTAAAAGAAGTGTTCTAGAATACTCTGAAAATTTTGTAAAACTTAAATCGGATGACATTATTGTTTCACGCTGGGGCGGAGATGAATTTTTGATACTGATAAAAAAAGCTAACAAAATAATGTTGGAATCTATTTGCACAAATATAAAAAAAGAATGTGAAAGGATTAATTATAGTTTAGTTCCACCATCCGTTTCACTGGGCTTGGCTATTCAGAGTGATAAAATGAAGAATTTTAATGATGTTTTTTTAAAAGCAGAAAAATATATGTATAAACAAAAAGTACAGGATTCGTACGCAGTAAAGCAAAAAATCTTACAAAACATGAAAAATTTTCTTGATAAAAATTGTTTTCAATTAAAGGGATGTGTTGAAAGGCTGGAAAGATTGACCAGTGAAATGGCTGAAGAGATAGGTTTGATTAAATTAGGAGTAAGTTATGAACAAATATCTAATTTATCAAAATTCCATAATGTTGGGATGGTAGTTGTTCCAAATGAAATATTAAAGAAAAAAGGAGAATTTACAAAAAAAGAGGAAGAGATATTTAAAATGCATAGTGAAGTTGGATATAGGTTGTTTGTAGCTGTTGGTGAAAACATAATAGCAAAAGTTATTTTATCAATACATGAAAGGTGGGATGGTAATGGGTATCCTTATGGTATTCAAAAAGAAGAGATACCAATTTTGTCTCGAGTATTTTCTATTGTAGAAGAGTTTGATATTCTAGTTGAAGGGAATTTGTATAATAAAGCAGTATCTAAGAAGGAGGCATTAGTGAAAATAAAAAAAGAAAGCGGAAAAAGGTTTGACCCTTATTTAGTCGATATATTTACAAAAATACTACAAAATAAAACTAGAGTGAATATATGAGAACAGGTTCAAAATTTTAAAATGATTTTTCTAGGGAATATGTTTTAAGTAAATCATTTATTCCATAGATTTTACATTTTTGTGGGGTGTTTTTATTCAATGAACATACAGAAAATTTATAATTTGGGTCTATGTCGTATTGTTTGAAAAACCAATTGTTATTGTCTTGAAAATAAGTCTTGATTGTAATCTGTTGATCAATGATTAATGAAAACTTCTTGAAATCTAGATAAAGTCCCATTCCTTTAGCCTTAATAAAACTTTCTTTTAATGTCCAAATGGAAAAAAAATATTCTTGTTTATCTTTTGTAC
>CAZTHU010000116.1:0-6709 GCA_964613575.1 uncultured Eubacteriales bacterium
CATTACAATGAGCTATCAATTTTTTTAACAAAGTTGAAGCAATCTTCATTCTTCTAAAGTCAGAATGAACTGCTATATTTGTAATCTGAGCCTCATCTAAAATAGCCCAAATTCCTCCATAGCCCACGACTTGCTCCCCAAATACCGCTACAAAATAAAGAGCTCTGTCATTCTTAAGCTCCTCATAAAACATTGTCTTTGTCCAAGGAATGTTAAAACAAATTTCATCTAATGAACAAAGGCCTTCTATATGTTCTTCTTTTAATTTACAATATTTAATTTCACAATTTTTATCCAAATTATCTTTTAGTTACTATCCCATACGTAGCTAGCTAAAAACTTGGCTATTATTTTAGTTAACTTTCGTATCGTAACTTCCTTTCTTTCTTTCTAGTTGCTGCTGGGCACTTGATTTTCTCAGATAAAAAGGACCTGCTCTATATGCATCACTAATATTTCCTTCATCATAATAAAGCTTTGCTAGGTGACATATAAGCGATGCTCTTTGAAGTATATTAACTCCCAACGGGAACTTAGCTAAATTACTCATTTTTTCCTTTATTATCTCTTGATGTAAAATTGCTCCATCTCCTACAAAAACAACCTCTTCATCTTGTATTTTTAGTTTTTCCAAAAGGATTTCTATATCAATAGCAAAACTTTCCCCATCCATTACATACCTCTCTTTAACAGCTTTAAAAACACCCCCAAAAACTTGATTATTTCTAGCATCCATAATAGCACACACTTTTTTAGCATTAGGATATACATTATAGGCCAGTGCCTCTAACGTGCTCACCATTATAATCGGCTTATCCAAGGTATATGCAAAAGCTTTAACAGTTGATACTCCAATTCTTAGTCCAGTAAAAGAACCAGGCCCTTCAGATACTCCAAAAACATCCACTTCACTAATTTCAAACTCTAAGGAATTAAGCATCTCTTCTATTAAAGGCATTAAAACCTTAGAGTGCGTCATTTTATTGTTCAATGTAAACTCCGCCAATATATATCCATCCTTAGATAGCGCAACAGATGCAACCCTAGCAGATGTCTCAACAGCAAGTATTATCAAAATAAAAACTCCTTCTTTGTCAAATCATACCCTTTAATTTATCTAATATTTCTTCATACCTATTGCCAACATCTTTAAAATTTAAAATTCTTGAATCTTTTCCTTCATTTAGTTGAATATCAACCCTTATATACTCTTTAGGAAGTATATCCAATATCAAATCCGCCCATTCCACAACAACAATTCCTTTGTCAAAAAAATATTCCTCAAACCCTATCATATAAAGTTCTTCAGCATCATTTACCCTATAAACATCAAAATGAAACAAAGGTGGATTTGTATCATATTCATTAACAATAGTAAATGTAGGACTTGCAATATAGTCATCTATCATTAAAGCTTTTGCAATCCCAGAAACAAAGGCAGTCTTACCACTACCTAAATCTCCACACAGACAAACGACGTCACCCTTTTGAAGTAACGCCCCTATCTTTTTACCAATATCTCTAGTTTTATAAAAACTTTCACTAATAATTTTCATAAAACATCCCTTTATCTCTTAGAGAATTGTGGAGATCTTCTTGCTTTCTTAAGACCATATTTCTTTCTTTCTTTCATTCTAGGATCTCGAGTTAAAAATCCAGCCTTTTTTAATGAAGTTCTTAATTCCTCGTCCACTTTCAAAAGCGCCCTTGAAACGCCATGTCTTACAGCGCCAGCTTGACCTGTGAACCCTCCACCTATTACATTACATATTACATCATACTTATTCAAAGTATCCGTTAATACTAAAGGTTGTTTAACGATAACCTTCAATGTTTCAAGACCAAAATACTCATCTAATGATCTATTATTTATAACAAAATCACCTTTTCCTGGGACTAATCTAACCCTTGCAATAGATTTTTTTCTTCTTCCTGTTCCGTAGTATTGAACTTTCGTCATTTTATATCCCCTCCTATCTTACACTTTAATTTCTAAAATTTCTGGTTGCTGTGCTTGATGGTCATGCTTACTTCCTTTGTAAACTTTTAATTTCCTAAACATCGATTTACCCAAACTGGTTTTTGGAAGCATGCCCTTTATAGCCAATTCCACTGCTCTTTCAGGTCTTTTTGCAATTAATATCCTAGCCTTTACCTCTTTAAGTCCGCCTGGATGTAATGAATGGTGCCTATAGATTTTTTGCTCCATCTTATTTCCAGT
Source organism: uncultured Eubacteriales bacterium (assembly GCA_964613575.1). Lineage (GTDB taxonomy): Bacteria > Bacillota > Clostridia > CAZTHU01 > CAZTHU01 > CAZTHU01. The sequence goes on from CAZTHU010000116.1 coordinate 2,222, forward strand.
CAAAACAACCTTCTCTGCATTAAGCACTATAACGTGATCTCCAACATCGCAATGCGGAGTAAACTCTGGCTTATGCTTTCCTCTTAAAACCTTAGCCACCTCACTAGCTAACCGACCAATTGGCTTATCCTTGGCATCAACCACAAACCAATTTTTTTTAACATTTTCAGGTTTTGCCATAAATGTTTTCATACCGTTTAAACCTCCCTCTATCTTTTAACACTAAATTTTCAAAAAAATAAACCCCCTACTGCCTAACATATTCTAATACAGTATAAGATTTAAGTCAATATTTTTTTAAATATTTAATTTATAATACAAAACTTCTATTTTTCTTCTGATTAATATACATTCCGCTATATTAATCTGCCGCTATTTCATTTTTACTAACTTTTCTAATTTTTCTTATCACAAAAAACATAATAATTCCTAGAATTGCAGTTATAATTATGCTCCCCTCAGGTCCAAATCCTCCTCCCGTCATCAAAGCACTCCCTGTCAACTGCGTGTCTATAAGGCTTCCCTTCAAACTCTCAATGTGACTAACAGTCATGCCCCAAACACTACCCATGTAAAAGTTCCACATAAAATGTGCTCCTATTAAAAACCACAAATCTTTAAAATATACAAAATAAACCGCAAAAAGAATTGCCAGTAAAAAAATATTAAAAACTCCAAAATAAGAGTCTATGGTTAATCTAAGTAAAAAAAAGTCCAAAATTGTTTCCCAAAATCCTTTTTCAATCGTCACAGCAATATTTCCCATATGCAAAAGCGCAAATATAATCGATGAAAAAATTACACTCCCAAATCTTCCTATACCCTTTAACAGATTAAGAAAATAAGCTCTTGCCAAAAGTTCTTCCTGAAAAGATACTACTATAAATAAAGTTGCTTGAATCGTAAGTACGCTTTTAATATTTCCAACAACGAATTCATCACCTCGCGTAAAACCATTATATTCAAAATTCCCTGTAGTAAACAACACTAATATAAATAAAGATAAAACAAATGTTGCAAACAAAATTCCACCAAACACTAAGAACACACTTTTCAAGTCAAAAGCAAGCCCTATATCATCACGAGTATATCTATCTACAATGAATATAAAAAGCAGGACAACAATCAAATATAATAGTTGATGCACGAGAAGGAAAATACCTGTTTCCAAAAATATACGCTCGTAACCCAGAACCAAAAATTCCCACTGTTCAGGAGAAACAAGATAACTATCAATCCAAGAAAAGTTACTATTCCTAAGAAAAAGAAGCCCTATATCTTTAAAAAACACTTCAAAGAAATCCACGACAAAAATTACCAAATTCCTGGGATCTTCCAAAAAAAGCTCCACTTGCCAACTAAGATTTCTTTGAAAATATTTTTAGAATTTTTCTGTTTAAGATTCTCCATTTATATAGTTCCCTCCGAAGCCATTTTATCATAAACATCGAATAAAATCTTTAATATTTTCCCATCGATAAGCCCTTTTTTGGCGTCACCAATTAAAATTTCTTTTACTTTTGATAGCTCCATCTTTTTTCTATATGGCCTATCTGAATAAAGAGCATCAAACATATCTGCAACTGCTACAATTCTTGATTCAACACTTATTTCATCACCTTTAAGACCATCTGGATATCCGGAACCATTAAGCTTTTCATGATGATGTCTGATTGGATCCAAACACTTGTTCAAAATATTTAACGGAAGACATATATTATAACCAATGACAGGGTGTTCTTTCATTTTTTCAAACTCTTCCTCTGTAAGCTTACCTGGCTTATTTAAAATACTCTCACTTATTCCAACTTTACCAATATCGTGAATAATACCTGCCATCTCAAGATTTCTAAGTCTTGTCTCATCTAAATTCAGCCTCTCGCCCACACCCCTACAAAGTATAGCAACCCTCCTTGTATGATCGTCTGTATACTGATCTTTAGCTTCTATCATGTTCGCAAGACTTACTAAAATATTTTGCACATTATCAACCTCTTCATCATAATCTTTCTTTAATAAACTATAAAGCCTGGTTATTTTTTTGTTAGATTCTTCCAATTCATAAATTTTACGTTTAAGCTGAAATTGGAGGTTATACTTTTCTACTGCATTTTCTATAATCTTTGCCAAGGTATCATTGTCCCAAGGCTTCTCACAATAATAATAAAGCCCCACCTCGTTAATACACCGTATCGCATTTTCTTTATCAGCATACCCTGTTAAAAGAATTGTTACCACATCTTTTGAAACCTCTCTGATTTTTTTTAAAAACTCTAACCCATTCATACCAGGCATCATGAAATCACTTATAATTATTTGTGGTTTCACCTCTTTAAAGATATCAATAGCTTCTTTTGGCTCATTTGAAACTAAAACATCAGCCTCAAAGGTAAATGTTATAAAGGTTTCTAAACTTTTAGTTATAAGTGGTTCATCATCCACAACAAGAATCTTCATATTCTTCATATCCTAAACCCCCTCTAAATCCTTATTTTCAATCGGCAATTTAATTACTATTGTAGTACCCTTTCCTTTAACACTATTTGCCTTCATTTCACCTTTATGCTTAGTAATTATATTGTAACATATTGATAAGCCTAAACCTGTTCCAACACCCACGCCCTTTGTAGTAAACCCAGGCTCAAATATCTTTGCTAAATGTTCTGGTGAAATACCTACTCCATTGTCCGCAATTTTTATAAATATACTCTCGTTTTCTTTCCATGTTTTAATTTTAATAACACCCTTTTCCTTGATAGCATGAATAGCGTTAACAATTATATTTAAAAAAACCTGGTTTAACTGTTGTGGATAGCACTCTATCTGAGGGATATCTCCATACTCTTTTACAAAACTTATCTTGGCACCATTTTGATTTTTCACAAGTAGTATAGTACTATCAATCCCTTCATGAACATTCACCACTTTTACCTCTGCTTCATCTAGCCTTGCAAAATTCTTAAGCCCCTTTACAATTTCTATTATCCTTTTCATCGCATCCTCATTTACATTAGTTATAGAACTGTAGCTATCTTTAAACTTCTCTATTGTTCTAGGCTTATTAGTATCAAGCATACCCACCATCGTTTTTTCCATATCTAGATTACCTTTTATTGCTGCAAGTGGGGTATTTATTTCATGCGCGACCCCTGCAACCAACTGACCAATTACAGCCATTTTCTCAGAAATTATCAACTGCTCTTGAGTATCTTTTAATTCCTTAATTATACTTCTATACATAGTCACATTTTCAATTGTCACAACTATACCAACTACCTCATTAAAACGATTTACCTCTGGAGTCACCAAAATATTCAGATATTTTTTTTCTTGCTCCTTTACAATCTCAAACTCTATAGTATTTGACTTATGCAGATCAGAAAAAGTTCTCACCAGTTCATCAATCTTTTCATTTCCATCTGTAATGTAAATCTCAATACTTTTGAAATAATCTTCTAAAAAAATCCCTTTTTCAACTTCTTTAAACTCCTTTAACATAGAATTTACAGCCTTATTAAGATCCTCTACAACACCGTCTTTATCTAAAATAAGGATTCCCTCATTCATATTCTGGATAACATTTGCAACATTTTGTTTATTATGATTTATAAAAGTCTTAAAAGAATTAAGCCACCCCTTTAATGGAATGTACATAACAAGCATTAACACAAATAACCAAAATAAAAAAAATACAAACCCTTCTGGCACCCTTTCTACCATGAATTCCCTTGTAGCTTCAGGTAAATATTCTACAGTTATATCCCCCATCATACCTGCTAATAACTCAAAATCCCAAACATCTTCCGTGTCAATTATTGGTTTTAATGCAACATTCTCATACATAAAAACTCCAGCGGCATTATAAAACAAAATCGCATATATCACTGTCCAAAGCTCATATTGATACATCCATCCATATTCTTGAAAAAAGATCTTCCAAAAAGACTTTTTATTCTCTTTTTTTACATAACCATCAATAATCACCGCAAAAGTCTCAATTAGATACCATATAAAACTTATGGCAATGATTAGCACAAAACTTTTTGGGAAATCTACTAGAGGGAATTTACTTCCTTCAAAAAAATTGTAAATGAAGCAAATAATTCCTATGGAAAGAAAGGGTAATATAATCCTATCAAAAATAAATTCACTTGAAAATCTTCTCGTTTTAATCAAGAACAATAATGCCGTTACAATTATCGCTATAGATATAGCTACAACTGTTAAGTTTGCTCCACCTGCTAGCAAAGCAACAATTATTGCAAAATTCTTGAAACTATATTTTTTCTTGTAACCATTATCTATCATAGTAATTTCATTTAAGGCTAAAATAACATAAATTAAAACAAATGCACACAGTAACGAAAAATCAAACACATCCTTGTGTATATTAAGTATATACTCCAACTCTATATTATTTAGATAAATAAAAAAACCAGCGACAACTGAAAGCAAGCTGTAATAAAAAAACTTGACCAAGAACACCCC
>CAZTHU010000117.1:0-6646 GCA_964613575.1 uncultured Eubacteriales bacterium
CTAGGACACCACAAAGACGATGCGATAGAAACACTTATAATGAGTCTTTTTTATGAAGGACGTATCAATTGTTTTTATCCCGTTACACATTTAAAAAAACAAAATATCGAGGTAATACGACCGCTTATATATATTGAAGAAAAAAACATTAAAGCTTATTGTAACAAAAGCAATCTTCCTATTATAAAAAATAATTGTGAATTTGACGGAAAAACCATTAGACAATCAGTAAAAGATATGTTAAACAACCTACATAATCAAAACAAATATATTAAAAAAAATATTTTTGGTGCAATTAAACGTTCAACAATCGAAGGCTGGGATACAAAAGACTAAAAACACCTAAAGGAGGCAGATTTTATGAGATTAAAAACAAATCTAAAAATCACCTGCATGCTATTACTTTTTATACTTTTAAGTATAAGTTTAAAGAGTTTCACGTCTTACTCCCTCACCATTAAAAACGCATTAATGCATATGCCACAGCGCTTTTTCCATCAAACAACACGTAATGAAATCCATGACGGCATAACGCACATAAACCAAAAACGCTTTACACATCAAGGACCTTTAAATATCAATATACTCAAAGTAGATTTAACAAATACTGACTTGCGAATCGACACCCTCGCAAACTCTAATTCTATTTTAGACACACGAAGCATAGATCGCTTAACTTCACAAAACGGAGCTTTGGCTGGAATAAACGCATCCTTTTTCGAACTATTTTCTCCACAATATCCACTAGGTCTTCTTATTAAGTCTAACACTCTTGTTTCTCTCGACTATCACTTTAACAAATACTCTCGTTCTCTTGCAACCTTTACATTAGATACTAAAAATAATCCTGATATAGTCTTTTTTGAAAAACCTAAAATGATCATATCTAATCAAAATGACAAACAAATAAAAATAACTCAATATAACAAAGCCTCACCTTACGCATCCTTAGGATATTTTAAGTACGATAATCACTGGTCAAACAAAACTATGGCAAAACCTAATACAATTGAAATAATTGTATCAAATGACACCATAACATCTATTTCTCAAAACGACATCCCAGTAAATATTCCCCAAAATGGATTTTATATCCAAGCACCAAAAGAAAACAAAGGCTTTATATCAGAAAATTTTAATATAGGGGATAAACTATTTTTTGAGGTAAAACATCCAAAGAACATTGAAAACATCCAAATGGCTGTTACCGGTGGAGCACCTCTTATCGTCAATGGAAAACTCCCTACAAAATATTCTTTTGACATTCCAGGTCGTCATCCCAGGACAGCTATAGGCTATGACCATTCAAAAAGATTTCTTTACATGGTAACAGTTGACGGAAGACAAACCTCAAGCATAGGCATGACACTAAATGAATTGAGCCAACTAATGCGAAGCATAGGTTGTTATAATGCTTTAAACCTTGATGGTGGTGGTTCTACCTCAATGGCAATAAGAGAGCCTAAAACAAATATTGTAAACATTGTAAATTCACCATCAAACCTATTCCCAAGAAACATATCAGCTGGCATAGGTGTATTTACACCCTCAACACTAATAGGCGATGTGTTTAATTTTTGATTATTTTTTTTACGAATATTTGGATGTTTATAGAATGCTAAAATTGAGTTACCCCTTAATAATACTTTCTAAATCTTCTAGATATATATTTGAGTTTTCTTTTGCATAATCTATTAAACTTTTCTTAAATCCACTTTTTGAAAATATATAGTAATATTTATTTTTATCTTTAAACATATTTGCTTTTTCTGTTAATTTTTCTAACTCCTGTAGTCCTGTTTTTTCATTTTTATATTTACATTCACCAAATATAACCCCATCGTCTGATAATGCCATTACATCTATCTCTTCTTCTTGTTTAGTCACTTTACTAGTTCCCCACCATTTCCCCACCTTGTTTATGAATATAGGTAATTCACTTTTCATATTTTTTCTTATTAAATACTCCTTACATATATCTTCAAATACATACGAAACATAATTGCTAAAAAACGGTTTTATTTTTTTATGATATAAAACTTCCCCCATTCCAGTTTCTACAGCACTAATATTAGGAAAAATAAATCTATACCAAAACTTAAACAAATTATCACTTAACTTATATAATGTTTTTCTTGATGATTCTTTCTCATTGACGGGATGTATTTTTTCTACTATATGCATATCGATTAAACTCAATATATAATTATATACTTTATCTTTATCTTCGCCTGTCTTTGTGCTTATTTCATTCAGTTTAGTATTTCCTAGTGCTATAGCCTCTACTATAGAATTATATATTGCAGGTGTTCTTAACTCGATTTTCAATAAATTTTTAGGTTCTAAATACAAATTTGCGACTTCTACTAAAAAATTTTCTTTTATATTTTCATCAATAGAGATTTTATCATCAAACTGCAACAAATATAAAGGTATACCACCTAATATTGAATAGCCTAATATTTTATCTTCATTATTAAAGTTTTCCATAAATTTAATACTTTCATAAAATCCCAATTTTTTCACATGAAATTCTGCAGTTTTTCTCCCAAATAAAGGACTTTTTTGAGATAGTACCTTTCCTTCCATAAAACTTATTACAGAACTACAGACAACTATATAAATATTTTTCTCATTAAACTTATGATCTATCATATTTTGAAGCAAAGATAAAAGTGATTTGTTAGAATTTACTAAATATTGAAATTCATCTAACACTAACACTATTTTTTCTTTTGTTGCCTTATCAGCAATATAATCAAAAGCATCTGTCCATGAAGCAAATATACTTTTATCAATTTCTTCTCCTAACGATTGCTTTATAACTCTTGAAAACTTCTCGAGAGCTAATTTATCATTATATTCTTCCGCTACAAAAAATATACTTTTTTTGTTTTTACAAAATTCTTTAAGTAGTTTTGTCTTACCAACTCTTCTTCTGCCATACATTACAACAAAATTAAATTCTTGTTTTTCATAACGTTTCTCTAAAAGCCCTACTTCCCTTTCCCTACCTAAAAACATAACACTTTCTCCTTTTATAGATTTTTGATTAATTTAATCGTAAATCTATTATATCTTAAAGTGTGCTTTTTGTCAACTGTGCTAGAAACCTGTTCACTTCAAAAAATATATCTGCACAAATCATAACATATTGACTTCGAAAACCCAAATGTTAAACATAGATGTACGTAATTTTAGTTTGTTTCACCTGTTTTTGTCGTCAAACCGACGTCGCGAGGGTGAAAATTAACAAAAATAGTTTCTGGACAAAACCCAGAAACTATTCTGCTAGAACGGAGAGAGTGGGATTCGAACCCACGGTACGCGTAAACGTACTCCTGATTTCGAGTCAGGTGCCTTCGACCAAGCTCAGCCATCTCTCCATATTTACAGCTTCTTTTTAGATTCCCTTAACATAGAAAAAAACTTAGTTAAAATCTCAGAACATTCATTTTCTAGTATACCACCGAAGAATCTGACTTTATGATTAAATCTTTCAATCTCAAATAAATTAATCACTGTTCCAACAGCTCCAGCCTTTAAATCCCTTGCTCCAAAATACACATTTGAGAGTCTTGCTTGAATTATCGCACCCGCACACATCGGACAAGGTTCAAGCGTCACATACAAATCACATCCATTAAGCCTCCATGAGCCAAGCTTTCTGCTCGCTTTTTTTATCACCAAAACTTCTGCATGTGCTGTTGGATCCTTTAACATTTCTCTTTTGTTATATGCCCTAGCTACAACTACACCATCTTTAACAATAACAGCACCCACTGGCGCTTCACCTTTTTTATATGCAATATGCGCCTTATCTAACGCCATTTTCATAAATTTAATATTAAGCCCATCTAAACTCATCTTTTCACCCTATACTTTACCTATGTAACAACCATCTAACTATATGCCATTTTTCTTTATATTAAAATTTTTATCCACCTCCCGCATCGGCGTACCCCCAAGTCTATAAGTGGAAGCTCGCCCGCGGGTAGCTGGATAAATCTGGTCTCTTATTCAACAATATTCATATCCTCTGTATCAAGTTCCTGTTGTGGCATATCCTCCTGTTGTTCCATCTGCTGTTGTTGCATCTCCTGTTGTTGCAAAATCTCCTCATATGCTTCCTCAACCTCTTGATCTGAAACTTCAAAATCAAGTCCCTTATCCTGAACAAATTTTCTCTTCTCAAGCTGGCTCTCAAGCATATCCACTAAATCGTCACCAGAAATTTGGTACATGTTTAAAAACCCTTCAAACTCTTCCTCACTATCAAATTGATTCTTAAATGCTTCAAGTTCATCCTCAATATCATCGTCAGTTACAACATAATCTCCCTGCTCCAAAATTTGTTCCTGAAGCTCCATATAAATGAAATTATCCTTTATATCCTCTTCTACCATTTCCAAATAGCTTTTAAACTCCTCTGAATCTGGATCAACTTCTCCCCCTTGCATAGCCATTTGTTGTGTCACCATTTCCTTTGCGTCTTCAAGTTCAACCTCAAATTCTTCCCTTAAGACATCAACATCATTAACACTTAAAAAAACATCGCCTTCTTCATGACTAACAATGTTACTTTCTTCTTCAAAATCTTCAAGGTATCCTTCAAAGTGAGCAGTGATTTTTTCATTTTCTAACTCTCTTCTAAGATCTTCAAAAACATCTTCCAAAGGCGGCATCTCAGCATCCTCATGCTCAAACGACTCTTGCTCTGCTTGTTGTTGTGTTTCCTCATGCTGTTCTTCCTCTGATTGCCCACTGCAAGCGGCTAACGCTAAAACTACTGATAAACCAATTCCTAATAAGAATATCTTTTTTGTACTCAAAATAATTCCTCCTTTATATTTATATATTTATACATCATCTATAAATATAACACAAAACATCGTATAAGAAAAGAGATTTTTTACACAACTCCAACATTATCACACTAAACAACTTTTCCTATACATTTTTTTAAAAACCTCAAATCCCTCTCGATATTTTGAAAAGTTTTCTTCGCATGGACTTACTACATCATCACTAATGTTCACACAGGTTTTTACAGCGTCCTCATAACTACTGTATACACCGACACAAACACCTGCTAGCATAGCTGCTCCAAGCGCTGCTTCTTCACTAGCCTTTATATTATAAACCTCACATTCAAACATATCCGCTATAATCTGCCTCCACAAACGATTTTTAGCCCCGCCTCCAGCCGTTATAAGCTTAGAAGTCTTTATTCCCATCTTTCCAAAAATCTCATAACACTCTCTAAAAGAATATGAAACCCCTTCCATAACTGCCCTTAGCATATCCGCTTGATCGTGCTTTAAGGCAAGACCAAAAAACATTCCAGTTGCATTAGGATCCATATGCGGAGTCCTTTCGCCAGCTATATATGGAATAAAAAATAACCCATCACTACCAGGCGATGAATTATCTCCAACCCTCTCAATCACATCATAATTTTCCAATTTCAAAACATTATTCACAAACCAATTAAGCGATAATCCTGCACTTAAAGTTGCACCCATAACATCCCAAACACCTGGAACAATATTACAAAACTTATGCATTCTAAGCTTAAAGTCATAAGTTGACGACTGAACAGGACTATATATCTGCCCACCACTACCTATATTAATTGCTAAGACACCCGGATTTATAACCCCAGTTCCCAACGCCTGCATTGCATGATCAGCCCCACCAAAAACAACCTTAGTTCCTTTTTTTAACCTAGTCTCTTCGCTCACATTTTCTCTAACTACACCCGCTACATCGTTTGACTTATAACAATTAGGAATTAACTCTCTTTTAATTCCTAAAAAATCAACCATGTACTCGCTCCACTTAGCCATTGATACATCAAAAATTCCAGTTCCTGATGCATCAGTAACCTCAGTTCCAATTTCACCTGTAAAAACAAATCTCAAATAATCTTTTGGGAGTAATGCCACCCTAGCTTTTTTATAAACATCAGGTTCTTTTTCCTTTATCCACATTAATGTAACACCATAAAACCCTGTGAAAAGTGGATTTGACGTTAATTTCCCAAGCTTTTGTTTCCCAATGCTATTATTAATATATTCTACCTGTCTACTACTTCTTTGATCTGACCAAATAATCGCAGGTCTTAGCGGAATATAGTTTTCGTCTAATAAAACCACACCATGCATTTGACCAGAAAAAGCGATACTTTCTATACTCTCTGGAGAAATTCCAGTGTTATCTAAAACATCTCTTATAACCTTAAATGTTTTTTCTACCCAAACCTTCGGGTTTTGCTCTGCATACCCCTTTACAGGCACATCAATACTATAATTCTCTCTTGCAATATCGGCAACGTTTCCATTTTCAGATAACAACAATGCCTTTACTCCTGATGTACCTAAATCAACTCCTAGTGTGTAACTCATAATGCCTCCCCTATAATTTTAAGCGCCTACGCAAGAATTCTCGTGACTTCAGTCGTGAGATGAATTGCGCCACCACATAGTCACTCTAAGATATACTGCCAGTTATTGTTATGACTTATAAATCTTAAATTCTTAAATCCTACTTGTTTATAATTCTTACCGGGAATTAATATGTAATTATCTTTTATATCCTTGATATAACAACTCCCGACACTAAACCCACTTATCCACCCTATTTT
>CAZTHU010000118.1:0-6625 GCA_964613575.1 uncultured Eubacteriales bacterium
TGATACCTTGAATTTTCGCCTAATAGAATTTTTTTAGAAACCTTTGCAATTAATATATCTCTGAAATAATATAACCGTTCCTTCCTTGCCTGCCGCTTCTCTTCTGTAAATATATCCCTTACCTTTTTCTTATGCTTACGGCCAACTGGTCTAAATAACCATAAAAACAGCATATAGCAAAGATAAACTGAACCCGAAATGCCCGTAACCCAATACAACCCTACCAACTAACTCACCTCCCTTTGCAACATCTGACACCTTGCAAAGCTTAAGCAAACAGCTATTATTGCAACAGAGTTTACTATTTTCCCAACATCTGTTCCTATCATAAAATCACGATACCCCTCTCCCATCAAAGAATATAGGACGAAGACAGCTATCATTAAAGTTTTTAATATAAATTCCCTATTCATTTTTCTAAAAGCAATATTCTTTCTTGCATTAATCTCTCTTAGCGCCGCATTCTCATCCACTATATCAAGAAAAATATCTGCCATACCTTTTCTTTCATTACTTTCAAACACCACAGCCTTTTTTGCAAAATTATCAAATTTTGGACCTAACTGACGATTTAGTATCTGCATTGCCTTATTAAATGAAAACCCTAAGCTCTCACAGTTATCTACAAATTGAACAAAAAAAGGACGAATACTAGGGCTCAAATAGTCTTTATTCTCTAATACCTTCTTTATAGCAACTAAAACACCCTCTTTTGCCATTGGACAAATTAAATCCTCGGCATCCATTACAGCCTCTATCTTTTTAGCCTCTGCAATCCTTGCTTGCATAATAAAATATGTAAATGCCGCAATGATTAGCGATATCGATATTAAAAAAGCCATCATCAAGTTTTGCAAAAACACAAACACAAAAATACTTAACAAAAAAAATATTAAAATTACAAAAGAATTTAGCCCTTCAACTGTTACAGGGAGATTATAATCCAAAATAATGCGACTTATAATACCGCTATACGCTGACATCAACTTATTTTGATCCTTTATAATTCTTTGTTTTTTTATGTTTTTAACAGAGCGCTTTATATTGCTATTTGCAATCTTTGTGAGGCTCCTTTGATAAAACATATCTATGTACTTGACTGGATTTATACCAAAGAATATAAAAGCACAAACTACAATGGTTAGAAAAACTCCAAAAAAAACAATGTTAAAGCTCATAAATTTCCTCCTCCCCATCTTTTGGAGGTTTTGTCAAAAATTCAAAATGCTCGCGTTTTATACCACTTTTAATCATCTTTTCCTGAGTCTTCTCGGATATACAACCCACTCTTTCATGCCTTCCAACAATCCTTCTTACCCTATGTGTTTCAGGGTCTTCTTCAACATCTAGGCATACAAACCTATAAATTTGCTCGATTATAGGATTTAATCCTTCAGATCCCTTCACCTCAGTAATCGAAGTAACCTTTCTTGTTCCATCTGCTAAACGCTCTTGAAAAATAATAAATTTTACTGATGAACAAATATTTCTCAAAGCTAGCTCGGCTGGCTCATTAGACGCACTTAAATATGCTGTTAAAAATCTGTAAATCGCCTCAATATCCCCCTCAGAATGTAGCGTTGTAAAAAAATTGTGCCCTGTTTGAGCAGCTCTTAAAGCAGTAGTAAATTCCCTAGGATATCTTAATTCCCCAGGACCAATCCATCTAGGAGACTGCCTCATGGAATTTATAAGTAAGTTTTCCATAGTGGCCATATTATCATCCTCAAGTTCTTCTGACACGCTCTCATACTGCAAAACATCATTTTCAACCCCTTGATGCACATCCCCATTTTTATATCTTAAAAGCCTAAGCTCCGAAGGGTTTTCAATGGTTATAATCCTACAAAGTGGATCAATCTGCTTTACTAACATCTCGTTTAGCGTCGTCTTACCACTTCCAGTAGGGCCTACTGTAATCCACGAAAGGCCTGCTTTTGGAATCATACAAAGTAATTTTAACATATTTTGAGAAATCCCTCCCCCTCTCACTAACTCACCAGGGGTAACGGTATTTTTTTTAAACTTTCTTATAACAAAGCTTGGATTGCCATAGGGAGATATACAAGAATGCGTTGCGTTCACCCTTGCGCCCTCAATGGTTCTAGCGTTAACAAGAGGAGTTTTAGGCGTCAATCTTTGCTTTGAAGCCCTTATAAGCTTTGTGATTATCTTTTCCATATGCTCTTTATCTACAAAGTTTTTATCTAATAATTCGGTTACACCAAGCCTTTCTATAAATATCTGTTTGGGTCCATTAGCGCGAATCTCCTCTATCGTATCATTCTCCATAGCATCGGTTATAGGACCATATTGCGTTATTTCCTCAATCAATGCCTGCTTTAAGTCTAATAATTCCTTAAACTCTTCCACGTCTGGCTTTTCAACCTCTACATACTCACATATATACCTATCCGTCATTATACGTTTTTGCTTAATATCCTCAATTTTTCGATAATTATGGGTTGCATTTTTATTTATATACGCCTGACACTGAGAAATAGCCTCATCAAAGCTCATAACAGTTATCTTATCTCTTGTTTTATTCATATTTCCTATAAAACTCGACGATCTTTGTTTTTCACTAGTTTTACTTCTATTTAGCATAGCTAAACATCCCCTTCCTACCCTAAAACTCTACTAAGCTGAATCAATGCATTCTTATATCTCTTATCTAAAAAGGTGGCATCTCTTATGTATACTTTTCCTTCTAATGCCAAATCAAAAACTTGAGATACATACGGAAAGTTTGCAATAAGCTTTAATCCCATATTATTTACAACACTAATATCAAAACTAACATCACCGCTATTGCAATAAATAACATTTCCTAGCTTTGCTGTACTTATCCCAATAGAGTTCAAAAAATGAAACAATCTCTTTGTATTAACGGGGCACTCCTGTCTTTGAGACCACATCAAAAACCCTACACTCATTGTCTTTACAGTTACATAGCAAAACTCTAGAGGGGGATTATTTGGTATGTTAACCAAAACAATATCAAAAACTTCTTTAAGACTTGTAAACATACGCTCAATTGCAGCCTCATCAATATCAAAATAATCCTCCATTGCATCAAAAGGGCTTGCAGAAACAAGATAAAGATTATCAATCGAGGTCTTTTGGATCTCTTCTCTAATATCAACCCTATCATCTCTTAAAAGTTTTAAAACACCCCTTCCCTTTTGTTCGAAGGGGGTGTCTAATAGCCTATAAATACAAGGATAAAAAACTTGAGCATCAACAATACAAACGTTTTTTTCCTGCATTGCTAAGTACGTCCCAATATTTAAAATATGATGTGCACAGTCGGTATAATCCCCACATGGTAAAAATCCAACCACATTTTCAACTTCACTTTCATTCTCTAACTCTTCATAGATCTTGTTTACAGGCGAGAGCTTAGAGAGCTCATCGATCAAGTTCAACTTCCCCAATATTCTCTCCTCCCTCCCTATTTAATATGGTGAATGTAAGTTTTAAATCTCTTCTGCCACTTACTCTTGCATATTCATCCACTTGAGATTTCGTAGCCTTTAAAACAAATGACCTTGGCAAAATATCCGTCAAAAAGTCGTTACTTTTCATCTCTTCCTGACGTTGATCATCCGGTAAATCTGAAACTTCTCTGTAAACTTCGTAAATACTTCTTCCCCTAGCGTTTAAAAGGTCAATAACCTCAATCTCATCAAAAAGAGTCCTTGTCTCTAAGCTTCCCCTGTTACTAGATGACGAATTTATCAAATTATCATTTTGCATATCACTAGACTCATAGGTAGCCCTAACCCTAATTTTGTCACCAGGTGATAAAATATCTCCTCCGCATTCTAAATAATTATACGGCACAGTAAGCACCTCATACCCATCCCCTAAATCATATAGCCACTCATTTTTAAGCGGACTTTGTTCTGTTAGCTGATCATGATAAAGCACCGTTCTACCCCTTATAAAATAGAGCGTAAAGTTTCCTAAAACATCCTCTAAATCATCATACTTTACCATGTCATCATTAAACTCCCTGCGAATAAGTGCATACCTCTCAACATTATCCTTTGTAATAACACTTCTTGCATTTAACCCATTTCGCCTAACCCTTACCACATCTATAGTATCAATCGCATCTGCTCCAGATCTTTTAAGAAGATTATACGAACCAAATATAACCGCAACACATAAACCTACTGCCAACAAACGCCTAAAAAGAGATGGTCCTACAGAAATATTTTTGATATTATTAAAATTCATACTAAAATCCCCTCCAACAAATCTATATAGTCTTTCTTAATATTTTTAGAATAGCTTATAAGTCTTTTTTGAGAATCTAACAACTTATCAAATTCAGCGAGAAAATTAATACTACCTCGCACATCAAACCCATGATCAGTTTTTTCCATCATACTTTCAAAAAGTTCTAGGCATATATCTAATGAAAAAGGCTTCCCATTATACGTGCTTTCAAGATTAAACTTTGTTCCTACTAAAGACATCTTCCTAAAAAATAGTGCATCTTGTTTTGGCATATTCGATAATACATTCGCACTACTTATCAAAGAATAAAGCGTATTATTAACGCAAAATCCAAACCTATCAACATAGCTTGATAAACCCTCAAACTTTTCCAAACTAGATAATGGGACATCAAGCACAACTAGGTTTGCCCTCTCCTTTAGAACATGGAAAAAAAGCGCCAAAGCATTTTCAGTTATTAGTTTATTTCCCGTTTTTTGGGGTAACTCAAATGAGTAAGAAAGGGTGCTAACAAAAAGATTTTCATTTATCCTACAAGAATTTTTCTCAAAATCATCTGGACGTTTCAGATTCCTAAGTATTGAATCCTCTATCAATCTATTTGCATCAACCTCTTGCCCAAACTTTGCGTAATAAATATTTTGTCCACGTTTTTCAAAGTCTAGATCAAGCAAAACCGTCTTAATCCCTATAACGCTTGCCAAATAAGCAATATTTGCAGCTGTACTAGTTGTACCTGCACCACTATAACCGCTAAACCCAATAACCTTTGAACTTGACAAAAGATTATTTCTTAACAATTTCGACTTATTTAAAATATATTCATCTGACTCATCTTTTTTTGAATTCTTAAACAACCTCCCAAACCCTTTAGCTTTAACCTCATTATCCTTTACCATCTTTTTCAAACCATCTAACACCATACTAGGAGAAATCTTTATATCATCAACAAAATATGTAATACAGTTTCGCAATTCACAGGTATTTATACTCTCAAAAAGCTCTCTATTTCTTGTAAACAGTAATATCTGTATCAAACTATTTCTATTTTCTAAATTTTGAACATATCGAACAAAACCTCCCACCTCTTGTTGCATATTATCTTGTTCAATTAAAACAACATAATCAAAAGCTTCTTTAGTCGCATCTAAATAAAATTGAGCCTCCATAGGATGGTTTACACAAACAGGTGCCCAAATAGCATCATCCTCACACAACGCTTGTCTAAATGCGACAGCAGTTTGTCGCGAAATTAATAAAACCCTCATCAAATTCACCCTTGAACTTTTTGACTTTTTGACTTTTTGTTTTTTTGTTTTTTTGTTTTTTTGTTTTGGAAAAAATAGAAATATCTTCAAGATAAACCTTTCAGTTTACCCTAACATTTTATCATTTTTAACTAATTATGTCAAGGTGAACAGCCTATAAATATTTTTTATTCTGCCGTTTTAGGAATTTTTGGCAAGGCTAAAAAAGAGCTTTGTAATACTTAAGATAGCTTTCTGCTCTTTTAATGTTTTATTTGACATCTCCTCTATCATTTCTTTCACATAGAAATCGGAGCCTTCCTCATTTTCAAATGATTTAAAATAAAAAAGTTCTTTTATATCAATCTCTAATACCCTAACCAATTTTACAAGCGTATTTAAAGTAGGGCTGACCTCACCCCTTTCAATTTTTCCCATAAATGATTTATTAATACTAGCTTTTAAAGAGAGCTGTTCTTGGCTTAAACACGCATTCTTTCTTAACTCTTTAATCCTTTGCCCAACCCGTTTATTAACATCTAACATCTATCTACTCCTCTTTTCGAGTTAGTGGTCGATAACATTAATTATATAAAATTTCCACCATAACTAGTATATCTTTGCTTCTATATAGATTCAACATACTATATAATATCAAAAAAATGCATATAGTAGTTTTTTTGTTGACAATTACCAAAATTTGTGATAAAATATATGTATCAGTGTTTAATTAATTATAGAAGCATAAAGGCTAATCTGGAGGTGCTATATGTATACGAACTCCCAAAAAGAAAAAGCATTTAGAATATTAATAGTAGAGGATAATGAAGTTTGCCAAAAACTATTTGAAAAGATTTTTGACAAAAACCATTTCAAATATGACATTGTAGATAACGGTTTAGATGCGATAAACTCATTTTCCAAACGAGTTTATGACCTGATCTTAATGGATTATAAAATTCCAGTTTTAGATGGATTTGAAACTACAAAAAAAATTCGCCAAATAGAAGGTAATCTAACTAGAATACCCATAATTGCAATTAGCGCCAATGCAACAAAAGATTTTATACCTAAATCATTAGAAGCTGGTGTAGATGAGTACCTATTTAAGCCATTTAACATCGATAGAT
>CAZTHU010000119.1:0-6617 GCA_964613575.1 uncultured Eubacteriales bacterium
TGTTTTTTCTGGTGTAGTGCTTATGATGGATTTTATAAGGAGAGTATCTATGTTTTGAACATAGCCTACCATGTCGAAAAATGCCCTGTTATATTGATTTTCAAGTTGCTGGCGAAAGGCGTTTGTACGTTGATATTGATATGCATTAACACCTATTAAAACTGCCAATATTACAATTGCTATACTGTACATTTTTCCTTTTGATAATCTTTGTTTAAAATCTAAAAGCTTTTTTCTAAAATTTGTCATTATATTATCTCCTTTTTTTAGCGAAATTTTTGTTATAGCCCAAAGTTGTGCTTTCCTATAGTGGTGACAACTCTTCTAGACCATATCCATTGGCTAGTTGCTGTTGCAGGGTTCCAGTAATACAAACATCCGTCGGTAGGATCCCAGCCGTTTAGGGCATCTCTTGCAGCTCTTATAGCGCTTGCATCCTCTGGTAAAGGAATGTTTATTTGCCCATCTGCCACGGCTGTGAAGGCTAGGGGTTGGTATATTACACCTGGTATTGTTTGAGGAAAGTTTGGATCCCTGGTTCTATTAAGTATTACTGCACCAACTGCAACTTGACCTTCGTAAGGTTCACCTCTAGCTTCGCCGTGAATTGCTCTAGCCATGAGTTGAATGTTGTTATCTCTTTGATTATCACCTTCTTCTTCTGGTACAGAATGAGTCGAGATTATTCCGAAAATTGATAGTGTTAAAAGTAATGTTAAAACAATTAACAATAGAGTTTTATTATTCGATTTTAACATTTTTTTCTCCTTCTTGGTTATTTTTGAAGATACTTTAGTAGTGTGGATAGAATTTTCAAAATTATTCAGAAGTTTATCCACATATGAAATGTTGGTTTAAGGGGATATCCTCAGATTTATACACATTATCCCCAGATGTGGATAAATACTTATACACATCTGGGGATACGTTTCTGAAAAAAGTGAGAAAATATGTAAAAAACGACTTATCAAGAGATTTATCCACAGGCAAAACGTTGGTTTTAATAGATATCCCCAAAGTTATTCACATTATCCACAGGTGTGTTTGTGGATTTATTCACAATAATTATGTGGATTTTATATGCATGAAATTTGTACATTCTATGCCAGTAGCCTGCTTAACAGTAAGCGAGGGCATATTTTTTGTTTTGAATCCATAAAGTTTACAACCCCTAGGGAATTTTTTGTCCCATGTTATATAGAAGTGTTTGCATTTCATGCAATTTATTCTTGGCATATATTAACATCCTTTCGGTGTGAACAAAAATCTTAGCTAAACTGTACACAAAATGTTTCTCCGCTTGTAGAGGTGGGAGGATTAGGGATGGTAGGAATCGTATTAAACCCTTAGCAAGTAGTTATCCAACCATAACTTTTCCTTCTGGATATATTTTATCTGCATGTTTCTTTTTCCTTAAGGCTATTGATATAGCGAATGTTAATGGGCCTATCCTTCCTATGAACATCATAAAGGTTATGATAAGTCTACTAAGATTAGTTAAATTAGGTGTACTTATAGATGATAAACCAACAGTTCCAAATGCTGATGTCGCCTCAAAAAGAAGGTCTATGAATGGATAGTTATTTTCTATTAATAATAAAGAAGCTGTAACTATAGTTATTAAGAACCCTGCTAGACCAATTATAGCAAGTGCTTTAAACACAATGGTTCTTGTTATTTTTTGATTAAATATTACTGTTTTATGAAGGCCTCTAATTTCTGAAAAAATTGCAATCAGAATAATGGCAAATGTTGTGATTTTTATTCCTCCCGCTGTAGAACCAGGCCCAGCACCGATGAACATAAGTATTATAGTGAGCATCTTTGATGCATCTGTCATGTCTGAGATTTCTATAGAGTTAAATCCTGCAGTTCGAGTAGTGACAGATTGAAACATGGAGGAGGTTATTTGGTTAGATGTACTTAGTTCTCCTATTGTTAAAGGATTAGAATGTTCTAGTATGAAAAATAAGAGGCCTCCGATAAAAATTAAAATCAGACTAAGAATTAATACAATTTTTGTATGTAAATATAGTATTTTTGTTTTCTTATAATCTATTAGGTTATCCCATACAATAAAACCCAATCCACCAGTTATGATAAGTAAGGATATTACAAATAAGACATAGGGGTCTTGATTAAATCGAGTTAGACTAGTGAAGTTTCCCATTATATCAAAGCCTGCATTGCAAAATGCACTAACCGTATGAAAGAGACTTAAATATATACCTCTTAATCCAAATTTAGGTACAAAACGAAAGGATAGCAATATTGTTCCAATAAATTGAGCTATTAAAGTTATTAAGATAACCTTTCTTACCAAGCTTAAAATACCTTGATAGCTAAAGTGATTTGTAGATTCAACGGCTAGACGTTTTCCTTGTAAGCTTATTTTTTTACCCAGAAAAACGGTAAAAGATGTGGCTAAAGTTATTAAGCCTAATGCTCCAAATTGAAACAGTAATAAAATTACTATTTGACCAAATAAAGACCAATGTGTCCCTGTATCAACAGCTACAAGGCCTGTAACGCATGTGGCAGAAGTTGCTGTAAATAGTGCTATTAATATTGGGGTTCGTTCGCCTGTTTGAGAGGCTAGAGGAGTTGAGAGTAAAATTGTTCCTAGTATTATAATGCTTAAAAAGCTCAATAGAATTAACCTAGGTGGTGTCATATCAAAAAGTTTGTTTTGTTTGCCATTGATTTTTATGGTGCGCATAATTAATAAGACTCCTTTTGCTTATTGTTTTAATAATTGTAACATTTAAGCAAAAAAAAAGCTATATGATTTTTGTGTACATATTAGCTAGGAAAATAATATTACGTTAAATTTGTTTTTTTATCATTCCTAAATTGATTTGTATAGTTATAACGTGTATAATGGATATGAGGTGTTTTTTATGGAGCTTATATTAAAGACATTACTTGTTTTTGCAATTATAGCTATAGTTATAATTGGATATTTTGGATATTTTGTTGATTATAATGTTGTTGACTCAAGTTTGATACAGGTTCAATTTGGGATTGATGAGGGAAATTATACTAGAATAAACGGTAGTGAAATTTCTCTTAAAAACAGTCATTATGTTGATGAAGATATTTTAATGATTCCAATAAAAGATGTTCTAGGTATTTTAGGTGGAACTGTAAATCTTTCTGAAGATGAGGATGTTTTTTTTGTTGATTATTTAGGGATAAGTGTAAACGCTTATCCTAAGAGTAATTATGTTTTTTTAGATGGAGAAAGGCAAATGTTAACGAGGGCACCATTGGTTAAAGACGGTGTTGTTTTTGTCCCAGTTGATTTTTTTGTCAAGGTGCTAGGGTTTGCTGGAAGTAATGAGGAAGAATACGTAGAACTGAATAAACAGGTATTTGTTTTTAATGAGCCTGCAGTAGATAGAATTGTATCAATTATCGCAAATAATCCGACGGGTCAATTTTCTAAAAGACAGCTACTAAACGTGGAGACAATAAAAATAGAGAGTGAAGAGTTAGAAACAATAGATTGGATTTCTTATTTTGAAAATTTAAGATATCTGCATTTAAGGGATAATAAAATAAATGATATATCAGCTATAGCGAATTTGAAAAAGCTTGTTGAAATTGACTTGTCACAAAATAAAGTTGAAGATATAAGACCTTTAGGTTTACTTGAAAATCTTACAAAGCTAAATCTTTCGAAAAATAAGATTACAGATGCGTCTAGATTACATGATAATAGAGATTTAGCTTGGGTAGATTTAAGTTATAATAGATTAGGGCAGAGTGATATTAGTTTGGCTGAAGGTGTTAGGTCACTAGATCTTTCTTATAATACTATTTATGATTTGAGTGTTATAAAGACTTCGGCGACTTTAGATGTTTTAAATATTGAATATAATCCTGTTTTGACAAATGTTTCTCAAAAAGAGTTTGATGGTGCTAAAAATATAGCCTTGTGGGGTATTGGAACAAGATCGTTGTTAGATAAAGAGGTTGAGGCTGTAAGAGAGTCGGCTAAGGATATTGTAGATAGACTTGGCTTAAGGCAGATGCCTGATCTTGATGTTAGAATGGATACTGTTTATGACTATTTATTTGAGAATACGAGCTTGAGGGAGAATGTTAGCGAGATAAGCCCTCGCAATGTGCTTGAAAATGGTGTTGGGGGTAAGTATCAAATAGCAAATGCCTTGCAGGTTCTATGGAGAATGTCTGGGGCTGAGGTTTATACGTATGTGGGTGATGTGGAAGGTGAAGAACATGTTTGGAATATTGTTATAGATAATGGTAGGTACATTAACTGGGATTTGGCATCTGATATAAAAGAAGCCCAGCGTTCTGAGGGATGGCGTGTTGAAAATAGGTTTCAAGGGAGGGAGTGATGAGATGGACAAAATTAAGCGTACTTCGTTTGAGATTTTAAGAGCTGGGGGATATCATCCAGGTAGAAAAGTTGATTGTACGGGTGTTATTCAGTTTCTGGCGGATAGAGGCTTTGTTTTAAATAAAAAAGTGGTCGAGTTTCTAAAAGAGTTTGGACAGCTAGAGTTTGAGACGATAAATCGCTTTGAAGAATATGGAGTAGATGTGCATCATACATTACCCAAAAAGGCCATAGGTTCACTTTATTCTAAGGATTTTGCTATTTTTGAAGAAAGTGTTGGGGAAAAATTGGTACCAGTAGGCGAGCTTTTTAATAGATATCTATATTTGTTTGTTTCAGAAAATGGGAATTTATATACTGATTTAGGGCTTTTGGGCTCGGATGTAAAAGAGGTTTTTGAGAATATTTTAGACGGGAAAGTAAAGGATACTTTAAAACATCAAAATGTTACAAGGGGCGAGACATGTTTTTGTAGGAATATTTGTGTTTTTACTGATAAAACAATGCCAGATACTATAAAGCCTGAAAATGAGATTTTGGTGGAAGGGATGATGGATGGAATAAAGTTTGCTGCAAATGACAACTTTTTTATTTACAGCTCGTTGTTTTTTCCTGAAAAGGACTTGGGAAGTGCTGTGCAGTATAAAAATTATCACAAATTTATGCTTACCGATGCTGGGATTGATAGGATTATAAGTGAGTATCCAGAGCTTTTAAATCAAGAGGAAGTTGAAAAAATTAGACTTGAGATGTTTAAATTAAGGGAGAAGATTTTAGATATAAAGCGCATGGCTAAGGAGAAGAATAAAAAGGCCTTTGATGGCTCATATAGCTTTGAGATGTGGCCTGTTGAGTATTGTGCTCAAGTTTGGGCAGCTAGAAATGCTATATTGATGGGCGTTAGGTTTGACAAAGTAGCTTTTAGTCTTATTAGGCCTTCTGATAAGAGTATTCTCAATGCTTGTAATAATTGCAAACTTTTATTTAAGGATAATTACAAAGTAAATCCTACCTTAGGTGATTAAAACGTTGTAGTGTTCTTACGTAACAAATCATCCCCACTTATCGAACTTACTGATCTGTCACGTTAAATGCTCTTTAATATTTCTATGACATTGTCTTTAGGTATTACTTCTGTTAGGGTTGCATTTGCTGTTGTGTATATGTTTAATGGTTTAAATATTTGTGTATCCCAACTTAAAGTGTTTTTGGGAGGAGAATCGATTATTATTATTTTTTTATCTTTACTATCTGGTATTAAATCTGAAAGAGATTTGCCTGCAAGAGTGTGTTTGGAGTCGAATTTTGGATTGGTTAATTCACCTTTATATGATTTATATGAATAAAAGTCGAAAAAGCGGTCAACTATAATTTTACGATCTATATCAAATTTTCGCTCGCCTTTTGCTATAGAAACAGCATTAGGATCAATAACTGCAGTTAGTTTTAAAGCGTCATTTGCCTTTTTTAAAAGTTCATCCTGAATGAGTGTGAATAGGTGATAATTGTTCTGAATACCTGTTGCTTTAAACTTAAAACCTATAAGTTTTTTTGGGTGCAACACGATGAAATCTGTATTGTCTGTTAGATTATAGAGCTTAGATATTTCGTTTAAAGGTGTTATATATGTTTTTATTTTTTCTATAAGGAATTTGTTGTTTGGGTTTTCACGAAGTTTTTCGCGGGCTAACGGGCTAGATGAAAGTACAATTAAAGCGGGTTCTAATACGTAGTCTATAGCCTTCCATGCCTTTATTTCGGATGGTGCATTTGACATTATAGTATTGTTTTCTACATAGTTTAGCATCTTTAGCAGATATCTTTCTGTAAGCATGAGGCATCTTACTAGCGTACCTATAGAAAATCTTATAATAAAGCTAGATGGATTTTTATGGTCAAGAAGTTCTAGAAAAACGTTAGAAGCAACAAAAACCTTGAAGTTGTCAAGGTTTGATATATTTTTAGCAATGTACTTCATTGTCTCTATAACAGCAGTTTCATCGTTTTTGCAAGAATTTTTAAATTTCTTAAAAATGTCGTGATATAAAATATTTCTAGGTTCATCTAAATCTTCAAAAGAAATAGGTGTTTTTAAATAAGACAAAAAATTCTGACAGGACATACTAACATTTTCTTTTTGCATAAAAATTCACACCCCTTAAACGATGTATGTACATTCAAGATAACATAGAAGTGCGATTAGTGCAAATTTTCTTTGTTGTGGATTTTTTAAAAGTAAAGTATAAAT
>CAZTHU010000120.1:0-6479 GCA_964613575.1 uncultured Eubacteriales bacterium
AAGCAATCCCTCAAAATTACTAAAATCATCATCATTTTTTGCTACTATATGAAGATCGTCTTGCTTTTTGTCCACATCGTTATTTCCATCTAGATTTGTAGGCTTATCCATCAAAAGTCCTCCTCATCCATTTCATCTTCTGGTTCTTCAGCAATATCAAGAAATGTTCCCATAAGAGATACAAGTTTTTTTCCAATTTTTTGAACCTCGCAAGTCTTTTTATTTAAATACGAATACAAAACGTTTACCGCAAACTCTGTATCAGAATTATCTAAAACCTCATTACCACAAGCAAAAAGATAATCTTTTATAAGCAAACTTTTTTCTCTCATTTGCTTTAAAACATCTGCACTTGTTACCTCTCTAACACCAGGTGGCTTTACATATGGAAATATAATAAAATATCTTCTTGTTATAGTACCTTGCGTCCCTATATCAGTTACGAGCCTTACATAACCTTTTATCATATTTTTTACGTTATGATTTTTTTCCATTTTATAAAAATTTTTCATTCTCGCAATATGTGGATCTATGTTAGCTTTTCTGCATTGTATAGATATTTGCATAGGAAACCTACAACTTTTTAAAAAAGCTCTGTAATTTAATACTAACATTCGTTTTTCACTTACAGACTTTAATTTAAAATTAATAGGAACAACCTCTAATATTTTAACATATTCTCCATTTTTAAGGTAAACTATTCCATCTTTTACATCCTTAATAGGTAACCAATCCCTAGCATTCTTCTCTGCCTCCTGGGTTTGCTGTTTTTGAGCATCCACCTCTTGCTTTTCTTTATCTTTATCATCTTTCTTATTGAAAGAAAACAACCCCAACAAAATCACCTCTTCCTAAGAATAAAAGTGCTTTCAAGCCTTACTTCTCATACTTATAAACTCTAGCATTTTTCTTAAAATTCAAATAAAATTTAACATAGTCAACAACGCTATCATGTCCTATACCAACAAAAATAATACCTGCAGGGAACACAGCTATAATTACGTATATTATAAACCTAACTAATAGTGAAAAAAAAGGAAAAAAGTACATCACAAACAACCAAAAAAGTACCCACACTATTCCTATAAAGAAAGATTGTTTCTCTATAAATCCCAATATTTTACCATTTTCCTGATAATTATGAGGAATAATATAATAATAATCTTCATCTGCTGGCATAAAAATCCCCCCTACACAATAATCTAATCAAACTATCAATTGATTATATCACAAATACATAAAAAAATAAACCCTAATTTAAACCTAAAATTTTAATCCAGTTCGAGTCATTTGATTAAATTTATTTTTTTTATCAAAAACCATTGTATACACTGATTAATAGTTGTATAATCACAAATGGTACAATGCTTGCTAAAAGCCACTTTGAACAACCTAATATTATGACTAGGTAATATTTTTTCTAGTTAATAATTTAAAATACAAATCATCTTGAAAGGAGCTATAAAATGAGTTTTATAGAGAATATATCTAAGAAAGCAAAGCTTAATAAAAAAACAATTGTTTTACCTGAATCAACTGATTTAAGAACACTTAAAGCAACATCAGAAATATTAAATAGAGGTATCGCTAATATCATTTTAATTGGGGACGAAGATGAAATTTTAAACAAAGATGACTCTTTAAATTTATCATCTGCTACTATAATCAACCCTAAAACATCAGATCATTTTTCTCATTTCACAAAAGAATTTTATGAAATGAGAAAAAATAAAGGAATTTCTTTAGCTGATGCAGAAAATAAATTAAAGGATCCTCTTTATTTTGGTGTCATGCTTGTAAAAAAAGGCATTGCACACGGAATGGTTGCTGGCGCAATAAATTCTACGGCTAATACCCTAAGACCAGCGTTACAAATCTTAAAAACAGACCCAAAATCTAAAATCGTATCCTCTTTCTTTGTTATGGAGGTTCCAAATAAAGATTATGGTCATAGTGGCACATTTATCTTTGCAGACTGCGGGCTTATTGAAAATCCAAACGAAGAAGAACTCTCAGAGATTGCAATATCATCTGCAAATTCTTTCAAAAACCTTTTAGGCGCTCAGCCCAAGGTTGGAATGCTCTCATATTCGACATATGGTAGTGCAAATAACGAAATAACACAAAAGGTTTCTAACGCCACAACCCTTGCACAAAAAAAAGAACCCGAACTTTTAATTGATGGAGAACTTCAAGCAGATGCCGCTATAGTTCCTAGTGTATCTGCACAAAAAGCACCCAATAGCAAGCTTAACGGAGAGGCTAATGTATTAGTTTTCCCAAATCTTGAAGCTGGAAATATTAGCTACAAGCTTGTTCAAAGACTAGCTAACGCTAAAGCTTTTGGACCTATTACACAAGGGTTAGCTAAGCCCGTAAACGATCTGTCACGGGGTTGTAATAGCGAAGATATCGTAGGTGTAGTTGCAATAACTGCTTTACAAGCACAATAGTTTTAAATATTTAATCTATCTCGAAAGGAGGAGGGCAGGAAAATTCCAAATGATTTCCCGCCTGAAAGGTCTTATGAATATTTTAGTTATAAACTGTGGAAGCTCGTCTTTAAAATATCAATTAATTGATATGAACAATGAAACATTACTAGCTAAAGGTCTTTGTGATCGAATAGGCTTAAATGACTCCCTAATAAAACACACACCCAAAGGAAAAGAGCCTGAAATCATTGAACAAAACTTTCCCGATCACACAACAGCAATTAGTACAGTATTATCAACACTAACCGATAATCAATATGGGGTTATTTCAGATTTATCAGACATCGTAGCAGTAGGTCACAGAGTAGTTCATGGAGGAGAAAACTTTACTAGCTCTGCAATAATAGACCAGGATGTTTTAGATGTTATACAAGATTGTTCATCACTTGCACCATTGCATAATCCACCAAACATAACTGGTATACTAGCATGTCAAGAACTTATGCCAGAGACTCCAATGGTAGCAGTATTTGACACTTCGTTCCATCAGACGATGCCACCACATGCATACCTATACCCAATTCCTTATGAATTTTATCAAAAATATAAACTTAGAAAATACGGCTTTCATGGCACATCTCACAAATATGTAGCCGATAGGGCTAGCGTTTTGTTAGATAAACCCTTGGACTCATTAAAAATTGTAACCTGTCACTTGGGCAATGGTTCTAGTATTTGTGCTATAAAAAATGGAAACTCCGAAGATACCTCTATGGGTTTCACCCCATTAGAAGGCCTTCCAATGGGAACACGTTCAGGCTCTATTGATCCAGCTGTAATAGAGTATATTATGTCAAAAGAAGACCTCTCTATCAAAGAGGTTCTAAATATTTTAAATAAAAAATCAGGGGTACTTGGTATCTCACAATTAAGTAGTGACTTTAGAGATCTTGAAATAGCGATGGAAAACGGCAACGAAAAGGCTACCACCGCTTTAAAAATCTTCAGCTATAAGGTACGAAAATATATTGGTGAATATGCAGCTGCTATGGGCGGTTTAGATGCTGTTGTATTTACTGGTGGAGTTGGCGAAAACAACCCTATTTTAAGAACTGAAATAGCACAAGAACTTTCATTCTTAGGTTTTTCAATCGATTCTGAAAAAAATAAACTTCGAGGTCAAGAAATAGATATTAGTAAAACTGAAGCTAAGGTAAGAATGTTGGTCATTCCAACAAACGAAGAGCTATCTATCGCAAGAGAAGCAAAAAAATTAATCTCTTAATTCCAAAAACCTATGAGCTTTGCAGGATAAATATAAAATCGAGTGATTTAGAAAGTGTGCAAAACATCTTTTCTAAATCACTCATTTACTGTAACCTGACCTTGTCTAAATAATAATACATACAAAAAAAGTGATTTTATAAAATCATTTATAAGAACTACAAAAACTAGTATTAAATAAGAATGTGTTAGATTATATAAGAAAAATAACATTTGATAAAAAAGAAGCTTGTACAACATCAAAACAATTAACCACATACTTATAAAAAAAACAATTTGCACAAAATCATCTTTCTTAATGAATGAAGAGATTTTAAATATTTCATTTGATTTATATAGATAATTTGAAATACGTAGTAAAAAAAAGGATATAATCAAAACCGATATATATATAATTGCAAACAATGTGCTAAGAGCAACAACAACATAGAAATTAAAATCCATCAACAAGAAGGCTCTAAAGCCGTACTCTTTAAATTGTTGTATTGGTATTCGTATTACCGTTGAATATGGAATAAATACAACTAGCATTACTATAAAATAAATTGTTGATAAAAATATAAATTTATACAAAATTAAATTTATATTTAGTAGTTTTAAGAAAGTAAGATTAAGTTGTTTTTCAAAATCATTACTATAAAAGAAAAATAATAAATATGCAAAAATAGCTACTACCAATAAAATACTAAAAGAAAGTAACAAAATTTCTAATGTACTGTCTAAAGCAAAGATATACATTCTATTTGACAAATTCAGCATAAAATCCACTAACAGAATAAACACGTTACTTACGCTATTTATACCAACTGTAAGAACAACTTTTGTTACTGGTAATATAACCATAACCTCAACTAGAGAAAACGGTAATATAAACAATGCCAAAAACAAAAGTACCTTTGGTTTATACTTTATTGAATTGACACACGGTTCAAATATTTTCATAAACAATAGCTTATACCCTATTTACAACTTCTTACCCTAGTATGCTTTTTGTTTATATAAATATTCACCTATTTTATGAACCCTTTGTATAAAACCTTACTTTAGAACTTCTCTCTAGCGATGTCTTTAACTCTTCTAGTTCCTGTTCTTTCCTTTGCAGCTCAATCTCATAATTATCATTTTGTTTAGTAAGAAGCTCAATTTGCTTATTCGACTTATCAATTTCATCTTTTAGATCTTTTAACTTAGCATTTGCAATATCTAAATCTTTAGTTGCTTGACTGTAATCTTCAAGGATTAGGCCTTGTTTATCCGCCATTTTTAGATATTCGTCTGCAAAATTAACAGATGTCAAAACTGCGGCCATAGATGTACTAAGCATAGGATTCATTTTCAGCATTTCGTTTATTCTTTTGTCAACGTAATACGACAAGTTTAAAATATACTGCTCTGGTTCTTCTCCAACCAACATATAATCCTTACCAGCAATACGTACACCAACTTTGTTTTTGGTTGCCACCTTAAACCATCTCCTTTGTACATTAATTTTCTTTAGTGTCTTAGTACAATTTTTACACAATGTATATAATATCATACATTTCATAATTCGTCAATTATAAACAGAAATCTTATCTTTCAGATGGGGCTTTGCACATCTGAAAGATAATAAAGCTTTATCTATGTGATGTACCAGCGCTTATGCTAGTACATCTTGATTTCGAAGAAATCTTAAGTTTACTGTACACAAATTCCCTCTTCGCCTGTAGAGGCAAAAGTATTAGCGATAGTAGAAATCGGATAAAAGTTTACTTTTTACTTGATTCTAACAATCACTTAATCAACCTTATCTGTAACCACCTCTATCGCCCTTTGCAACTGAGTATCTTCTAGTCTAGGTATTTGAGATACAGGATATCTTAAATATTCTTTATTTGGTTCCAGTTTAATATCTGGTGATACCCCTACGCCCTCTATAACCTCTCCTGCTGGCGTAAAATATCTAGACGTCGTAATTTTTAATCCTGAACCGTCATCTAAATGCAACAACTTTTGTACCAACCCTTTCCCAAAAGTTTTTTCGCCAATCAATGTTGCTTTTTCATTATCTCTTAACGAACCTGCCAATATCTCAGACGCGCTAGCACTATTATTATTTATCAGCACAACAGTTGGCAAGGAAAGCTGACCTGTTCTAGAATAATTTTTTTGCCTATTCCCATCTCTATCTTCAGTATAAACGATTAACTCATTTGCTGGTAATAATCTATCGGCAATAGATATTACCTCGGAAAAATTTCCACCTGGGTTATCTCTAACATCAATTATCAAACCCTCAATACCGTCTAATACAAGCCTATCTAAAGAATTTATAAACATCTTAGATACTCCAGTGTCAAACATGGATATTCTAATATATCCAAGGTTTCCTGCCAAGGTTTCACTATGAACATTTTCAATTGTTATAACCCTTCTTTCTACAGTAAAATCCAAATAATCCGGCTCATCTTCACGATATACTGATACATCAACTGACGAACCTTCTTTACCTCTTATCATATTAATAACTAAATCAGTATCCTTAACGGTTGTTACATCCTCACCATTAACCTTAACGATCATGTCTCCCGGCTTTATCCCTGCCTCTCTTGCGGGTGAATCACGAAAAGTATCAATAATAACAAGTACTCCATCTTCAGGACGAACCGTTACGCCAATTCCAGCATAACTATACTCGGAGGCTTCTTTAAAAGAATCCATCTTCTCCTTGCTATAATATGTTGTAGATGGATCATCTAATGACCTATCCATAACCGCTCC
>CAZTHU010000121.1:0-6467 GCA_964613575.1 uncultured Eubacteriales bacterium
TGATGGAAAGGCTATAAACGAAAAAGAATATGGCGATTTAGATGAGCAGGTTAAACAACAGATAGATGAGAGATCAAATACTATACATATGGAAACAATGGATATTATGAGAAAAATTAGAAATATTGAAAATGAAGCGGGGCAAAAGGTTGAGGAATGGGAAAATAAGGTTGCACTTTATGCGGTTGGGGGTCATATCGATAATTTGCTTGAAAAATATAGTGAAAACGAGAAAATACAACAATATTTAAAAAATATTCAAAAAGATATTTTAGATAATTTAGATAAGTTTAAAGAAGAAGAAGGTTCTGATGAGCAACATCAAATTCCTATGCCTTGGATGAAGATGGTTCAAGAGTCACCTATGGATAAATATAAGGTGAATTTACTAGTGGATAATAGTGATGTTAAAGGTGCTCCAATAGCTGTAGATTTTAATCCTACTTTTTATAATTTAGTAGGTAAGTTTGAGTATGAAAACGAGTTTGGAACTATGACTACAGACTATACCATGATAAAAGGTGGGTTGTTTCATCAGGCAAATGGTGGATACTTAATTTTGCAGGCTAAAGATATTTTAGCTAATGTGCAGTCTTGGGAAGCTTTAAAAAGAATAGTTAGAACGAGGGAAATAAATATTGAAAATATGAAAGAACAGATGGGATTAGTTGCAGTTTCTGCTATAAAGCCTGAACCGATACCTTTAGACATAAAGCTTATACTCGTTGGAAGTGAACATATATATCAAGTTCTTTATGAATATGATGAAGATTTTAGGAAGTTGTTTAAGGTAAAGGTAGATTTTGATGATGAGATGGAGTTAAATGATGAGAATGTAAAACGTCTATCTCAATTTATTAGTTCATTTTGTGGAAGAGAAAATTCTCCACACTTTCATAGAACAGCTGTTTCTAAAGTAGTAGAGTATAGTACGCGTTTAGTAGAGGATCAAAACAAGTTATCTACGAGGTTTAATGAGATGGCAGAAATTTTATCAGAGTCTGCTACATGGGCAAAGGTTGAAAAAAGTAAGCTTGTTAGAGCAAAACATGTGAAAAAGGCTGTAGAAGAAAAAATTTATAGGTCAAATAAATATGACAAGAGGCTACAAGAGTACATAACAGATGGAACTATAATGATTGCAACGTCGGGAAAAGAGATTGGTCAGATAAATGGACTTACAATCTTAGATGTTGGAGATTATGCCTTTGGAAAGCCTACGAGAATTACTGCCAATACATTTATGGGAGAAAGTGGTATTGTTAATATTGAAAGAGAAATAGAAATGAGTGGAACATCCCACACTAAAGGGGTGTTGATTTTAAGTGGGTATATTGGTCAAAAATTTGCTCAGCAGATGCCATTGTCGCTTGCTGCAAGTCTTTGTTTTGAACAGTTGTATAGTGGTGTTGATGGTGATAGTGCTTCAAGTGCGGAACTTTATGCAATTTTGTCAAGTCTTTCTGAAATACCTATAAGTCAGTCTGTAGCTGTAACTGGTTCAGTTAATCAAAAAGGTGAAATTCAGCCAATTGGAGGTGCTACAGCCAAGATAGAAGGATTTTTTGAGCTTTGTAAATATAGAGGTCTAGATGGTTCGCATGGTGTAATAATTCCTAACCAGAATACGAATAATTTGGTTTTAAATGAAGAGGTTGTTAAGGCTGTTAAGGATGAGATGTTTCATATATATCCAGTTAAGAAGATTGATGAGGGTATTGAAATTTTAACAGGAGTAAAAGCAGGGAAGAAAAATGCGAAGGGTGAATATCCAAAAGGTAGCATTAATTATCTTGTTTATAAAAAGCTAAAAAAGTTTGCGACTATCGTAAGTGAGTTTTCTGCATCGGATAAGGGAACGAATAAGTAATATTTTTGTTTGTTACTGTTCACACAGGTATAAATAGAAAAACAACATCACGTACATTTGCCCGATTCCTACCAGCGCTAATACTCCCGCCTTTACAGGCGGAGAGTTAATCGCTGGTAAGTCACATGGATAACGAACTCTAACCTTTTAGATGGGGATTACCCCCCACCTAAAAGCTAAGATTTCTGTTTATACGTTACATCACAATACATCCGTAAGCTTTGTTTCAAAATATAATATTTAGGTCGGTTAAGAGAATGCTTCCTGCATTCCTTAACCTAAAATGCACATCGTGTGCATTTTCCCGAAATATTCTTTGAAACATTCAGCTACGGCTGTTATTACTCTTCCACTATTAAAATTTAACGTGATGTTGTTTTTCTTATTCACAGTCATCAATCACCCCGTGTGAACAGTAACTTTTGTTTGTGAGTGATAACAAAATTTTCGGGTAATACTTGTATTTTATATTTATAGACTATATAATTTAGAAAAGTCGTGTTTAAGTTATTTGAGGGGAGATATAAAATGTATACAGAAAAAACGAGGATTTTGATAGCGGATGATAATATCCAGTTTGGTGAGATACTTAGTGAATTTTTAGAAGAACAAGACGATGTAGAGCTAGTGGGTGTTGCTAAAAATGGTGTAGAAGCGTGTGAATTAATTGAAAGGTTTTTACCTGACATCGCTGTGGTAGATATAATTATGCCTCATTTAGATGGATTAGGCGTTTTGGAAAGAATTGCGGATTCTGACATTGATAAAAAACCACTTTTTATAGTTTTATCCGCTGTAGGGCAGGATAAGATAACTCAAAAGGCTATTTCGTTAGGAGCGGAGTATTATATCGTTAAACCGTTTGATATGAATGTATTAGTGGATAGAATAAGACAATTAAAAGAGATGAAACTACAGTCTTTTAAAGATGAGGAAAAGGTTGAGGGAATAAATATTATTAAGGAAAAATCTAAAAGATCTTTAGAAGCAATGGTAACAAGAATTATGCATGATGTAGGGGTTCCTGCACACATAAAAGGGTATCAATATTTGAGGGATTCAATCATTATGGTTGTAAAGGATTTAGATGCAATAAATGCTATGACAAAAAGACTTTATCCAAGTATTGCGGATAGTCATAAGACTACACCTAGTAGAGTGGAGCGTGCTATTAGGCATGCAATTGAGGTTGCTTGGTCTAGAGGACAGATAGAGGCTATAGATGATTTGTTTGGCTTTACAGTTAATGCAGGTAAGGGGAAGCCTACAAATTCTGAATTTATAGCAATGGTGGCAGATAAGCTACGATTAGAGGTGAGAGCAAGCTGAGGTTAAAAATATTAATTAGGTTGCATTATTTTTTCACTAATAATATACTTGTTAAAGTTAGAAAACTTGAGTTTCAGACTCAAGTTTTTTTACTAGCATCATATGAATTGTGCAAGAGAACATAATCAATATAACAAGCTAAAAAGGGGAGTTTTTTATGTATGATATATTAAAAGATGGATTTGGAATTTCAAATGATGTTTTAGTCCTTACAAGTAATTCTGAGTCAAAGCTTAAAGAAAGGTTTAGTTTACTGGAAGAAAAAAGGCAGATAAATCAACTAAAGGTAATAAAGGCTATGCAAGATAATTGTGTTAATGAGGGATGTTTTGCTGGTACAAATGGTTATGGGTATGATGATAAGGGGAGAGAGGTTTTAGATAGCGTTTTTGCACAAGTTTTTGGAGCAGAAGATGCACTAGTACGTCACAATTTCGTTTCTGGAACTCATGCGCTTGCAGTTGCTTTAGAAGGAAATTTACGAGAAGGTGATAAGCTTTTAAGTGTAACGGGAAGACCTTACGATACACTATCGTCCGTGCTTGGTTTAGAGGGGGATACCCCTAATTCTTTTAAGAAAAGAGGGATAGAGTATGGGCAGGTGGATTTTTTAGACGATGGGAATGTTGATTTTGAAGGGATAAAACATGAAATTTCAAAAAGTACCAAGATGGTTTTGATCCAAAGATCTAGGGGGTATAGCTTAAGACCAAGTCTTAGTGTGAAAACTATAGGAGAGATTGTAGAATTTGTCAAGAGCAAGAATAAAGATGTGATTGTTATGGTGGACAATTGTTACGGTGAATTTGTGGAAGAAAAAGAGCCATCCCAGGTGGGAGCGGATTTGGTTGTAGGATCACTTATAAAAAACCCTGGAGGTGGGATTGCACCAACGGGTGGTTATATAGTTGGGCGTAAAAGATTTGTTAACAATTCTGCAGATAGGTTAATATGTGCTGGGTTAGGACGCAAGATAGGTGCGACATTGGGTATGAGTAGACAGCTTTTTCAAGGTCTTTTCTTTGCACCTCACGTTGTGGGTGAGAGCCTTAAAGGGGCTTTTCTTTGCGGGGAGGTTATGACGAATTTAGGGTTTGAGGTCTTTCCTAAGCGTGATGAAGAGAGAACAGATATTGTTTGTGCTATAAAATTTAGTAAACGTGAACCACTTATTGCTTTTTGTCAGGGTATACAGAGCGGGTCGGTGGTAGATAGTTTTGTAGTTCCAGAACCCTGGGATATGCCAGGTTATGAGTGTCCTGTTATAATGGCATCGGGAGGGTTTGTGCAAGGATCATCTATTGAGATTAGTGCCGATGCACCAATTAGAGAGCCATTTGTTGCGTATATGCAAGGGGGAGTAGTTTATGAGAATGTAAAGCTTGCTGTAATGAAGGCTACGCAGAGGATTATGTCGTTGCAAAAATGAAATGTTTATGGTAAGATTATACCATGAATATTTTGGAGGTGGTGCTTTTGGATAACAAGGAAAGTTACAATATAGAATTAAAAGAAGAAGTATCAAAAACTTTTCTAAAAACGGTTAGTGCTTATGCTAATTATAATGACGGGGAGATAGTTTTTGGCATAGATGACAATGGAGATTTAGTAGGTGTAAAGGAGAATCCAAAAGAGGAAGCCTTAAGAATTGAAAATATGATTAATGATTCCCTTACTCCAGTTCCTTGTTTTGAAATTATGATTAATGAAGTAGAAGGCAAAACGATAATTAGCTTAGAGGTTAAAAAAGGGAAGGATACTCCTTATTATTACAAAGGAAAGGCTTATAAAAGAGGTGACACTACAACTGTAGAGGTGGACAGGTTTGAACTTAGAAGGCTAGCTTTAGAAGGCATTAATATGCATTATGAAGATAAAAAAGCATCGTTACAGGGTTTAAAATTTAATATATTAGAAGCTATGTTAATAAAAAATGCTGGGATAGAAAGGATTAACTTAGATATTTTAAAAACACTTAATTTATATAGTAAAGATGGATATTATAATACCGCAGGAGAATTGCTGGCAGATGAAAATAGTATAGATTTTTCAGGTGTTGATATTGTTAAATTTGGGAAAGATATTAACAAGATTTTGTATAGAAAAACAATAAGGAATGTATCTTTATTAACTCAATTTAATAACTCAGTAGAAATTTTCGAGCAATATTATACATTTGAAGAGATAGAAGGCTATAATAGAATAAAAAAAGAGTTAATTCCTAGACAAGCTTTTAGGGAGTCTTTGGCAAATGCTATTGTACATAGAGTTTGGGATACAAACTCATATATACAAATAGCAATGTATGAAGATAAAATAGAAATAAACTCACCTGGGGGACTTCCGGCAGGAATATCTAAAGATGAATATTTGTATGGAAATATTTCTGTACTCAGAAGTCCAATAATAGCAGGAGTTTTTAATCGGTTAAACATTATTGAAAAGTTTGGAACAGGAATAGCAAGAATTAATAAAGAGTACAGCCATAGTGTTTCTAAACCTGATTTTGAGGTGAGTGAAAATAGAATTAGAATTATACTTCCGATTACAAAAACTGATCTTATCGATTTATCTGCGGATGAAAAGATGATATAAGAGTAATGAAAGAAGAGGTGGAACTTTTAAGAAAAGAAATAGAATTAAAATATGAGCATATGTTCTGTGCACTTCAAAAATTAAATTTGGATTAAAAACGCGAACAACTTACCATATGTTTCAATTTGTTCGCGTAAGAAATTCTGGAAAATGTAAATATTCCAAAATTCTTTTAGTTGACATTTAAGTCTAATAGAATTTGTGGCATAACAAAAAGACCTAAGTAATAGGTTTAAAAAAAGAAATCTAAGCAACTTTATCGTAATCACAATATAGACCATTTAGAATTGGATTTGAAACTAATATAGTATTTTCTATTTTAGTTTCTTTAGGATTGAGTTTTACAATAGGAGTTTGGCAGCCAATACCTTGATGGGTTCTAACAGGGTTATAGTAGTCTGTAACAAATTCTTTCAACAATTGATGCAAGTGTCTTTGGTTAAATGGAATAATATGATGAAGAAGTTCTGCTCTGAGAATTCCAATGCATCTTTCGGCGATTCCATTTTGCCAAGGTGATTTATAGGCAGTTCTTTTAGATTTGATATCACAATTCTTTAAAAAATCTTGAAATATCTCATCTCTAAATATTGAGTCGTTATCGTGAATTAAGTATTTGGGTGTATGCTGGAAAGGCGTGGCTTCTCTAATCTGCTGGGCAACCCATTGGGAT
>CAZTHU010000122.1:0-6388 GCA_964613575.1 uncultured Eubacteriales bacterium
TATATACTACGCCCTTGGTGACGGAATATTTAGTATCCTGCAAAAAACAAAAGTTGGTATTAATTCGTTCTTATCTCCTCCTCAAATACCCCCATCACAACAGCTAGACATCTTCCGAGTGTTTAAAATAAAGGAGTCTGAGATTTATGGTTGAAAAAAGTGGGGAAACTCAAAAAAAATATCCATTTTCTCAGCAATTATACAACTTAGCTAAATCTATTGAATTGATAACTTTCTTCCAGCTTTTTATTAACATTAGGCTACCAAATGTCTACCAAAAAACATTTTGAAACAACAAAAACCACTGTTACCAGTGGTTTTGCATAGTGGAGGCGAGGGGAGTCGAACCCCTGTCCGAAACCATATCCAAAAGAGTTTCTCCGGGTGCAGTTCATGCTTTTTTGAAAGTGATTCAACCTGGGAGGGATGTTCACCTTCCTTTCCCTCAATAAAATGCCCATGAACAGGCCTTTTATCTCAGTAGCTTCATAAAATCCCACAAACCTCAAAGCTTTGGCTTGCTGGTGCTTGATGTTAACCTACCCCATCAAAAGGCCTAAATTATGACGCCAGCTACCCACGGCTTAGGTACCATGGACTGACGGGCTACCTAATTAGGCAGCAGCTAATTCGAAATTATCGTTATTAGCGTTTAATTTAATTTCTCGTTTTTTAAAGAGGCCAACGAGAATCCTCTACCCGCTACTCAAATTTCAACGACCCCGTCGAAACCAATACGCCCCCATATTAAATTATCAAAGGACTTTATATTCAGCCTAAAAAGGCATTCCTTTTTTGTTCTAATATTAACAACAAATATCAAAAAACTATCTTAACTGTTCCTTTAATCTTCTTTCAATATCACGCTTTGCATCTCGTTTAGCAATATCCTCGCGCTTATCATAAAGCTTCTTACCACGCGCTACCGCTAACTGCATCTTTACCTTTCCTGCTTTAAAATATACTTGAACAGGTATAAGCGTTAATCCTTTTTGTGCAATAAATCCCAAAATTTTATTTATTTGAAATTTGTGCAAGAGCAGTTTTCTATCCCTTATAGGGTCTTTATTAAAAACATTTCCCTGCTCATAAGGACTTATATGCATATTGCATACAAAAACCTCCCCATCCTTAACTACAGCGTAACTTTCTTTAAGATTAATTTTACCAATCCTAATAGACTTAACCTCTGTTCCTGACAAAACAATCCCAGCCTCATAACTTTCCTCTATGAAAAACTCATGTCTAGCTTTTTTATTTTGTGCTACTACCTTTATTCTGTCACCACTCATTCTCTCACCTTTGCTCTACTAAAAATAATTACTTTACTGACTTACTTAATATTATAACACCTTCTTATTTTTTGTCAATTTGTAAAATTTACACAACCAAAATAGGCGCATCAATTGTTACTGTATGCAGGTGTATAAAAAAACGAACTCACCTCAGTTTCAACCTTCCAATTATTCTTTTATTGAAATTTTTACGCTAACATCCTCTAACTGCTTTTCACTTACTTCTGATGGTGCTCCCATAAGTAGGTCTTGTGCTTTTGAGTTCATAGGAAATGCAATAACCTCTCTTATATTGGGCTGTTGAGCTATCAACATAACAATTCTATCCACGCCAGGTGCAATTCCAGCATGTGGAGGTGCTCCATATTGAAAAGCATTATATAACGCAGGAAATTTCTTCTTTATTTCATCCTCTCCATAGCCTGCAATTTCAAATGCTCTAATCATAACATCCGTACTATGATTTCTTACAGCACCAGATGAAAGCTCTATTCCATTACAAACTATATCATATTGATATGCTAAAATATCTAAAGGCTCCTTCGTATTTAACGCCTCTAACCCTCCTTGTGGCATAGAGAATGGATTGTGACTAAATTCTATCTTATTTGTTTCAGGATCAAATTCGTACATAGGAAAATCTACTATCCAGCAAAATTTATAAACATCTTTCTCTATTAAATCTAATCTACTCCCAAGTTCATCTCTTACCAATCCTGCTAACTTTGCACAAGTATCTTGTTTTTCATCAGCCATAAAAAAGAACGCAGAATTAGCTTTAGCCCCAGTAGTCTCAATTAATTTGGTTTTTATATCATCAGTTATGAACTTTGCTATAGATCCTGCAACCGTCAAATCTTCATTTAGCTTTATCCATGCAAGCCCTTTTGCCCCTGATTCTGTAGCAAATTTAACCATTTTATCAAAAAACTTTCTCGACTGCGAAGCTCCACCCTCAACAGGAATTACACGAATAGTCTTATTCTTAAATGCCTCAAAATCACCATCTGCAAAAACATCTGATACATCTTGTATGATAAGTGGATTTCTTAAATCAGGCTTATCTGAGCCATACTTTAGCATTGCCTCTTTGTAAGGAATCTTAGGAAACGGACTTGAAACTTTCCAGTTAGTAAGTTCGCTAAAAAGATCGTGCATAACCTTTTCTACCGCAACAAACACATCCTCTTGAGTAGCATACGCCATCTCTAAGTCTAATTGGTAAAACTCACCAGGTGATCTATCCGCCCTAGCATCTTCATCCCTAAAACAAGGAGCTATTTGAAAATATTTATCAAATCCAGAAACCATTAAAAGCTGTTTAAACTGTTGTGGTGCTTGTGGTAATGCGTAGAATTTTCCGGGATGAACCCTACTTGGAACTAAATAATCTCTTGCACCCTCTGGAGAAGAACTAGTTAGTATAGGGGTTTGGATTTCTAGAAAATCTAAATCAGTCATTTTCTTTCTAATAGTTTGAATTACCTTGGATCTCAAAACTATATTGTTATGTAACATCTCATTTCTCAAGTCTAAGAATCTGTATTTAAGCCTTAGGTCTTCTTTCGTCTCGCTTCCTGAAATAAACTCAAAAGGCAGTTGGTTTAAACATTTGCCTAAAACCTCAATCTGGGTAACTAAAACTTCTACCTCGCCTGTGGGCATACTTGAATTAATCATGTTATCTGGTCTTGGACCAACCTTCCCAGTAATTGATACCGTTGATTCTCTTGAAATCTTAGTAGCCTTATCTTGCAATGGATCACCCTTAGATATTACTACTTGAGTCATTCCGTAATGATCTCTAATGTCTAAAAAGGTAAGCCCCCCTAAATCCCGAATAGAGTCTACCCAACCTGCTAATTTAACAACCTCATCAATATTTTCCTTACGTAACTGTGAACAGTTATGAGTTCTGTATTTATGCATAATTAACTTCCTTTCTTAAAATTAGTATTTTCTTTTGATTAATGATAACTTTTACAAAAGTTATCATTAATATTGTACAATAAAACTTGTATTAGTCAAGAAATACTTTTACTCATCACAGAGGGTTGCTTTTAACGCCTCCAATTCATGCAATATTTGTAATTAAGAAAAAACACACGATAAAAACAGTTTGGTTTATTTCACATATCGCACCTAGTATATCGCCCGTTATTCCCCCAATCTTCGAGGAGAAAAATTTTGAAAAAATTAACGCACTTATTAATGGTAGTAAAGCAATATATATTCCTGCAACTCCTAGAATAGCATAAAAAATAAGCACGGCTAAAAAAAATCCAATTACTATTTGTTTTATTCCACAATAATCAACAAAATTCTTTCCTAAACCTTCCCCCGTTCTAGCATATGAATACATACCTGCTCCAACTAAAGACCCTATCCTCCCAGCTACAGGCATAAGTATCAACATACTACCTAAAGAAGCTGGTAATATACTACTTATTGTTGCGTAATTAATAAACAACAAAGAAACTACAGCAAGGGTTGCATTTGTACCAACTCTGCTATCTCGCATAATTTCAAGTATTCGTTCTTTTGATCTATTTGAAAAAACACCGTCAAAAGTATCACCTAAGCCATCTAAATGCAAACCTCCTGTAATTAATATGTAAGTAATAATAAGAAAAATCGCTGTCATATTGCTTGGAAAAAATTGCTGTAAAATAAGGTTTGTAGCAAACAATAAACCACCAATTATCACTCCTACAATAGGAGCAAAAATCAAAGCCTTTCCAAAGTCCTCTTTGTTTAACTCTATATTTAGCTTAATTGGTATTCTAGTTAAAAACTGAATCATCACAACAAAAGCTTTAATCCATTTCAAATCTAACACCCCTTTATAAACTAAAATCCTAATCTGCGCAAATAATATTACCCCTAGATCCTACATAGTGTTCATATTTAACACGACGGTATATTAAAATTCAACTACCATCATCCCCCCTAATATATCACATGTATTATTTTTATCAAGCAGTAACACACAAGATCGAATCTTCTATGCTGTAAAAACTTTATCCGATTCCTACAATCGCTAATACTACCACCTAAACAGGCGGAGTGGCAATCCGTGTATAGTAAGGTTTCATAAAAATTAAGATATACTAGCATGAGCGATGCTACGTCACATGGATAACGATCCCCAAGATTTCTGTTTATGTCTTCAAAAAAAGTGCATCACCTTAAAATTTAAAGCACACACTACATAAACCCATGAAATGCGTTATGAAACGTTTCTAAAACCGTTGCGCTAATCCCCTTAAACACTTGTTTTCATAACGCCTTGACATTCTTTCTTAAAAAAAAACGTTTTTTAACTTTTATTTCCCAAAGGTTGAAAAATTACTAAAAATTATGATATAATAATATTAATACTATATAAAGAATAAACATGTACATACTTATTTAAATTTAAGGAGGTATGCTATTATGATTGGAAATGAAGACATACCAAAGACGCTTGAAATGATGCACGATGCAGCAATTCAAGCGTTTGAGGAAAAAAACTATGAAAAGGGTATCGATATTTTAAATGATGCACACGTTTTAGAAAAAAAATTAGGTTTTAAAAACAAAGCAACAGAATCTATGGTTGAAATCGCAACTGCCTATACACATCTTAAAAATTATGATCTAGCGTTATGGTTTGCACAAGAAGCATTAGACATCCTTCCACCAAAACATGAACCTTCAACAAAAAACAAAATTACAAATTTATTAACAACTATTCAATCTAAAACCCAATTAAGCACAGTTTCATAAACAAAATTACTAGTAAATTTTACTTTTATCAAAAAAAAGAGGCAATATCTTATGTGTTTACACATGATATTGTCCCTTTTTTTACTTCGCATCTATTCTACCTATAGCTAAACATCAAAACACTCTACTTGTTCTCAATCTCAAACTTTTTCATAAATTCAACCAAAGCCTTAGCTCCCTCTATTGGCATTGCATTATAAATGCTAGCTCTCATACCACCTACGCTTCTATGCCCTTTTAAATTCACAAATCCATTTTCCACTGCAAGCTTAACAAATTTACCATCTAAATCCTTATCCCCTGTTACAAAAGGAATATTCATGATAGAACGATCTTGTTGTTCAACAGTAGCATTAAATAAACTCGATTCATCTAAAAAGTCATAAATAACTTTCGCTTTTTCTTCATTTATTTTCTGCATCTTTGATGCGCCACCCAATGATTTAATCCATTCGAAAACTAACTTACATATGTATATTCCATATGTTGGAGGCGTATTGTACATTGAACCTGCCTCAACATGTGTTTTGTAGTTAAACATAACAGGCGTTATATCCAAAGCATCTCCAACTAGATCGTCCCTAACAATAACAACCGTTACTCCTGCAGCGCCCATATTCTTTTGTGCACCTGCATAAATTAAGCCAAATTTTGAAACATCTACCTCTTCGGATAAAATATTAGAAGACATGTCTGCAACTAAAGGAACATCTCCTGTTTCAGGTAATTTTGTATATCTTGTTCCATAAATCGTATTGTTTGTTGTAATGTGAAAATAATCCGCATTCTTATTAAATTTTTCTTTTTCCAATTTTGGTATATAATTAAATGTCTTATCAGAAGATGAAGCAACCACATTGATTTCCCCATATCTTTTTGCTTCTTTTATAGCCTTTGTAGACCACATCCCAGTATCAACGTAATCAGCAGTTCTAGAGTTTTTAAATAGATTCATAGGAATCATCGAAAACTGACTAGATGCACCCCCTTGCAAGAAAAGAACCTTATAGTTTTCAGGGATATTCATAAGATCTCTTAATGTTTGTTCAGCACCTGTAATTATTTCCTCATAAACCTTAGAACGATGACTCATTTCCATAACCGACATTCCAGAACCTTCATAATCTAACATCTGTGACTGCGCCTTTTTTAACACCTCTTCAGGTAAAACCGAGGGCCCTGCAGAAAAATTATACACTCTACCCATAACAATACCTCCCATTCTTAATATACTACAAATTCCAAGATACAATAAAAAAATTTAAGGGTCAATGAGTTTTAAAAAAACCTTAAAAATTAACCCTTTAACAACAAAAACCTGATCT
>CAZTHU010000123.1:0-6380 GCA_964613575.1 uncultured Eubacteriales bacterium
AATGAAGAAAAGGATAGAAAAATTGTAAAGGTTAAACCTAATGAATACATCGTAGATGGAAGTGCAAAACTTGAAAAACTAAACGAACTAATAAATTTAGAAATAGAATCTGACGAATTTGATTCAATAAATGGATTTGTAATGTGGAAATTAAAACGCGTTCCAAAGCCAGGAGATGTTATTTTGCATGAAAATATAAAGATGGTAATAGAAAAGGTAGCAAAAAACAGGATTAAAAATGTAAGAATTTTTACTTGATTAAGGAGATGGTTTTTATGGACTTCGCTCGAATATTTGACGCCCTTTGGGTAGCTGTTTTTGGTACGACAGTTGTATTCTTTTTGTTATTGTCACTAAGTATATATGTTAGAATACAGTCTTTTGTTTTAAATAATATTTCAAGCTTTTGTCTCCAAAATTCAAAAAAAGATTGTAATTGTCAAACTAAAGCTAATCCTAAACATTCAGAGTCATTAGACTGCAAACTCAATAATAGTTCAAGTAAAGAGATAACTAACAATACTTTCCCTAAAATAAACAATGTAGAAGACTATTGTTTTAAGATAAATGAAAAAAAATACTTTATAAACATACAAAAAATTGAAGATTAATATAATGGAGGTTTTAAAAATGGATTTTTCAATTAAAGAAGCA
This sequence comes from uncultured Eubacteriales bacterium, assembly GCA_964613575.1. Classification (GTDB taxonomy): domain Bacteria; phylum Bacillota; class Clostridia; order CAZTHU01; family CAZTHU01; genus CAZTHU01. Next base: position 655 of record CAZTHU010000123.1, read on the forward strand.
TTTGAACAATTGGTTTCTAGTTCAGGCTTTGAATTTATTACATGGCAAGGAATAGTCATGATAATTATATCGTTTATACTTCTTTATATGGCTATAGCAAAAAAATTTGAACCTCTATTGTTGGTACCCATAGGATTTGGAATGCTTTTGGGTAATTTGCCATTGACGGGCATAATGGAAAGACCATCACTTGATTCTGGAGAAATTGGTGGGTTGCTTGGATATTTGTACTTTGGATTAGAAACAGGCATATATCCAGCTTTGATTTTTTTGGGAGTTGGAGCCATGACTGATTTTGGGCCAATTATAGCAAAACCATCAAGTCTTTTATTAGGTGCAAGTGCACAAGTTGGAATTTATATTGCTTTTATACTAGCTATCGTTTTTAATTTTGCGCCTGAAAGCGCAGCATCTATTGCTATAATTGGTGGAGCAGACGGTCCTACAGCAATATTTCTTACAGGTAGATTAGCACCAGAACTTCTACCTGCAATAGCAATAGCTGCTTATTCATATATGGCACTGATACCTTTAATACAACCGCCACTTATGCAACTTATAACCTCCGAAAAAGAGCAAAAAATAAAAATGGAGCAATTAAGGGTTGTGTCTAAAGCAGAAAAAGTATTATTCCCCATAGCAGTAACAGTATTGGTTGTTCTTGTGCTTCCAACATCAGCACCATTAATAGGAATGCTTATGCTGGGTAATTTGTTTAAAGAAGCGGGGGTTGTACAACGACTCTCCGATACAGCACAAAACGCTCTTATAAATATTGTGACAATATTCCTAGGTCTTACAGTAGGTGCAAGTGCAGTTGCTTCAAATTTTCTTAGAATAGAAACATTACAAATAATAGGCTTAGGCTTGCTAGCGTTTGTTTTTGGTACAATTGGAGGATTATTGTTTGGAAAACTTATGTGCATTTTAACAAGGGGAAGGATAAATCCATTAATTGGTGCAGCAGGGATTTCAGCAGTACCTATGGCAGCAAGAGTGGTTCAATCTTATGGTCAAAAGAAAAATCCATCTAATTTTCTTTTGATGCATGCAATGGGACCTAATGTTGCTGGTGTAATAGGTTCTGCAGTTGCAGCAGGTATGTTTTTGGCTATATTTGGATAACGTTTGATCTGGTGTTTAATCGGTGATTAAATCCTTAAAAATTATGGTGAAATTCTTCTCCGAAAAAAACCGATAATATTTTTAGAGAAGTTAAATAAATTGAATTGTAAAAAAAGGAGGAATGATATGCTTTCTTTTAAAAAAATAGCTTTAATATCATCTATATTGATTTGTGTTATTTTTATGTTTTCGACAGCTATTAATATAACGTCAAATTCTCTTACTCTTACTCAAGAAAAGCTTCTTGATAACCATGGATTTGGTGGTCATTTTGATCACTTTAGAATTTATCCTCCTTGGCTAAACTTTGGTCCAATGAGACCTACTAACGTTTCCTGGCCAAACTATTTGTATTCTCCTAATTCCACGGATACGTCCATGTATAGTATTATAGACGACAACACTATTGAAATAGTAGGAGAAATTCCTAGATATGTAGGTTCACGATATGGGTTAACAGCTGATACTAAAGTAGAGGTAGCAAAATCTCCGGAGTATGAAGGTGGCACGGTTATCAATTGGGACAATCCTATTTATTTTGGAGGGAAGACAAGAACTAGAAATTTTAGAATACAAGGAGAGATTGTTGATGTAGATTTAGATGACCCAAATTATATTTTAAAACTCAAAAATTACTATCATGGATTTAAACAATGGGATACAAATGAGACACCTGACCCTGGAGCTAGTTTTATAAGTAATTTTATATTACCAATCTTAGGCATTCCATATTCTTTTTATATAAAACAGATAAATGATGACTTTTATACAAAGGATAGAGTAGTTAATATTGTTCCAGAGGATGCCATGTATATAACAGGTCCGCAGAGTCCAACGGGTCAACAAATTGAAGATTTGGTTATTTTTGCAAATGATAACATTGAACTTAATATGGTTAAAACTAACAGCGATATAACTTTAAACGATGTACAGTGGAGTGTTGAAGATGCTGATTTAGTTGAACTTGAAACATTAAATAATTCATCTCAGATCCTACTTCGTGCAAAAGAAGATGTAGGCGACACAGAGGTAAAGATTAATGCAACTTTAGATTCGGGGATTGTGGTTGAAGCGAGCTTTACCGTCTTTATAATAGATGTACATGTAGATAATATATTGACTTACGCTATAGATGAACCTGTATTCCAAAACTTAAATCTTGATTATACTTTTACAGATTTAGATTATGATGCTTTAGATATGAATATTGACTATGTAGCTCCCTATAAAAACTTGTTTGATTTTGCAAGTTATACTATATCTAATTTCTCAAATTTATTTATTCTAGAACTAAACCCCTTGGCTATAAATGAACAAAATACACTTGCAGAATTAAATTCTCAATACACTAATACAAGCGGAATTATAACGCAAAAGGATTATAACTTTCACATTATGCTCTTTGATCCTAGACCGAATGTGAATTGAATTGATTTGACATATTTTCACTAGCACACGATGAGTAATGTTTTAACTTAAGATAAATTCTTAAAAAGATAATGTACAGGAGGCGTATTAATTATGAAATCTAAAATTTTTGTTAATGTATGTTTGTTACTAATATTTACGGTGCGTATTCTTTTTAGTGGAAATGAACAAAAGTCCTTGAGCTTAAGAAATGATTTTAGAATTCGAGATATTAAGGCATATGAATTAACTACTTCATCACTAAATATTAAATTTAATGCACATATTGGCGATGTTCAAAAAGAACAAGGTTTTATAATTAATACTGAGATTTATAATAAAGATAATAATGAGAAACTTAATAGTAAAAACTATTTATTTAACCCTGATAAAACTGGCGAAGAATCATTTGAAATAAAACACGTTCTTCCAAATGTTAGATATGACTATGAAGCCTTTGTTTTACTTACTGTATTAGATAAAAACCATGATTTTGTGCAGATGGAAATAGAAAACATTGGTAAAGTGTCCTATGAAAAAGACAGAACCTACATAACTATAGAAGATAGTTATTTTCGAAATGATTCTAAGAAGTTTCCTGTAGTTAACAATTACAATTTTCCAAATGACAATATTCCTTTTTTTAGAATGTATATTAAAAATGAAAATTTGGATATGGTGGCAGGCGGAACATACTTAAAGATTTCAAATGAAAGCGATATTTATAAAGAAAATCTACTCTATGATGGAATAATAAAAAACTTCACATTAGATGCTAATGAATCAAGTATTTTAGATATAGATATACCTGAACTAAAACCCGATGAAAGCTATTTTTTCGAATTATTTATAGTGGACAAACAAGGCAGTCAAATATCACAAACTATAACCGCAAATATTAATATGCTTTTTTCAGGGTTTGCTTTTTCTGATATACTAACAGATAAAGTAGAGCAAGATAAACTCTTTTTTTCTTCAACAATTGGATTAATGGGTGATTTAGATATTCAAGATAGTCTTAATGTAAAATATAAAGTTATTGTAAAAAAAGACGGTAGGATGAAATCTTTTAAAGATACTATTGACGTGTTAAACCGTGGTATGAGTGAAAGTATTAGATTTCATATCCCTTTTTCTTTTACTTATAAAGACCTAGAATGTAAGCTTTCATTATTTAAAAATGATGAAGAGATTACTAATGCAAAAAAAACATTTACAATAGATGAAATAAAAAAAGCTAATAGAATATATTTCGAAGATGTTTTATCACCACTATATCACGAACCTATAGCTGAGTTTTATGAAGCTGGGATTATTAGCGGATATAAAGATAATACTTTTAGGCCCTCAAATAATATCACTCGTGCCGAAATTATGGCAATATTGAGTGGAATGCTAAATTTAACAGAACAAGCGACTAATACAACTAGGAAGTCTGTGTTTGATGATGTTCATGATAATCATTGGGCAAAAGGCTTTATAAATATTGGAAACGACTTAAATTTGGTTTCCGGTTATCCTGGAAATATGTTCCGACCTGAAAGAAACATATCCTATGCAGAAATATTCACTATTGCTATAAATTTACTTGGAAACTTAAAATCAAATACAAATGATAGTTTGAGCTGGCCTCAAAATGTTATTGCCTTAGCGGAAAAAGAAGGCCTTACAAAAAATATTTCTTTTGAAAATGATGAATTTGCAACAAGAAAAGATGTTACTTTAATACTTTGGAAAATTTGGCGCAGGCGGTAATACAAGTTATAAGTATAAAATTTAAACTTTTAAATATTAAGTTTATGAAAGTTTGATAATTTGATTTAAAAGGAGATGATACCGTGTCGCAATTTAAAAACTTGAGAGCTTTAATGGTATTTAGTTTATTATTTTTATTTACGTTTTCTTGCATTAGCAGTGTTTCTTTAGCTTTTGAACCTAAAGAGAGAGAAAAAGATGATGTTCAAAGTAGTATGCAAAATGCTGCAATTATTACATCTACTACATCTGTGCCACCCTTAAAGGATGTAGTTTTTGCTGAAGGGAAATTTGTTGGATTTTCACCAAGTTTTTTATATTTATCGAGTGATGGAGAGAATTGGATACAACAATTTGAGCCTCAGTTGACTGGGGATAAAATTTATTACAAGGGCGGGAGATATTTCATAATAGGCGAAAATAAATTACATATATCTAGAAACACTGTGAATTGGTTTGAAACTAAACTTGAAGGTGAAGGTAAATGGAATGATTTAACATATGGTGATGGTGAATATATTTTGGTTGGAGACAAAGGAAAAATTGCAAGGTCATATAATGCTATAGATTTTGAAACTGAGGAAGAAAAGGGGGGTCTAAATTTTAACCAAATAGACTTTTTAGATGGTGAGTTTATAGTTCATGCTGAATCTAAAATTTATCGAATTGACACTGATAGTCTTAACCCTGAAGAAATTATTATAGAGGGTGAATCTAATAAATTAAAGGATTTTTGTATACACGATAATACTATTATAGCCGTGGATACTAAAGGTAGTTTATTAAAATACAATTTGCAGGAAGCGAATTCACAGATAATACAACATTCTTTTGGCGATAAGTTTAAGAGAATTTTTAAAATCGCTAATAGCATTTATGTTACAAGTAATAAAAGTATTTACGAATTAAAGAAAGAAAAAGAAAGCTTTAAATTGAAGCTTATGCATGAAAATGATGCTTCAAGATATGAGCCTAATATATCATCTGTAGCTGGAAATAAAGAAATGCTAATAATTTCTGATTATTTAAATAGTGGGCTTTACAAATATAAAAACGGTACTTGGTATGATTTAACTAAAGAACAAAGAGGCTATTTTAAATCAATTGTGTTTAATCGTTCAATAGGTTTTGGCCATAATGAATCTGATTTGTATGTAGCAGTAGGAGCGGATGTTTTAGCATATTCACAAAATGGTTTAAGCTGGGAATTTGATTATGATGCATTTAAAAAAGGTGATACTCAATATAAAGTAATATGGAATGCAGAAAAAGGTGAATTTTTAAGTGTTGGTAAAAATGGTTCAATTTACAAATCTAAGTCAGGCAAAGAATGGAACCGAATAAAAAGCACTACAAACGAAAACCTTTCCGACGTAATTTGGATCTCTGAGCGTGGAGTGTATGTTGTTGTTGGTGAAAATAATACATTGCTCAAATCA
>CAZTHU010000124.1:0-6377 GCA_964613575.1 uncultured Eubacteriales bacterium
GAAAACGCTCAAAAACATGCACCCTCTTTTATTTCATGTCCACATAAGTATTCACATACACACATCCTTCTACAAGAATCAAACTGAACCTCCTCAATTTTAATAGCACAATCACCAGTTGCAACAATTAACCCATCCTTGCTTACATCTAAGACTTTTCCTGGGCTATCCACTACACAAACATTGTGTATGATCGAGCTTTTCCAAATCCGCATTTTACATTCTTCATAATATGTATAAGCACCTGGAAAAGGGTTAAGCCCTCTAATTTGATCATGTATCTCTCTAGAGCTTCTACTCCAATCTATAAATCCATCTTCCTTTTTTAGCATAGGTGCATAAGAGGCATTTTCATCATCTTGCGGTATCCTTTCGATAGCTTTATCTTCAATCTTTTTTAATGTTTCAGATAAAACATCTGCTCCCACAAAAGACAAAATATCATGCAAACTACCTGCAGTCATATCAGGCTCTATTTCTACCTCTCGTTTTAATAATATATCTCCTGTATCAAGACCTACATCTGTTAGCATTGTTGTAATACCAGTTATTTGCTCACCATTAACAATAGCCCATTGAATGGGAGCTGCCCCCCTGTAAGCCGGTAACAATGATGCATGAACATTAACACAACCAAATTTCGGTATGCCAAGTATTTTTTTTGTAAGTATCTGACCAAAAGCTGCTGTAACAAAAACATCAATATCAAAGCTTGAAATTTTTTCATAAGCTTCATCTGTCTTCAATGTTTTTGGTTGAAAAACCTCTATATTATTTTTTATAGCAAACTCTTTAACCACTGGCATTTGAATCTTCTTGCCCCTTCCCTTTGGCTTATCAGGTTGGGTAACACAAAGTAAAACTTCGTGACCATCTTCAATAAGCCTTTTTAATGAAGGTATGGCAAAATCTGGGGTTCCCATAAATACAATTTTCAAGCTTATCTAGCCTCCCTTTGCTTAATATCAATGAATTCTACTACCTTATCCTTAAAAAGTACACCTTCTAAATGATCAAGCTCATGACAAATAGCTCTTGCTAAAAGCTCTCTTCCCTCTAATTCGAATTTCTCACCTTTTCTATTTAAAGCTTCAACCTTTACAACAGCAGGTCTCTTAACCTTTCCACATAATCCCGGAAGGCTCAAGCACCCTTCTTCTTCAATTTGTTCTCCCTTTGTACTTAAAATCTTAGGGTTTATTAACTCAATCAATCCTTCTCCTACATCAATTACAACAACTCTCTTTAAAACTCCTACTTGAACTGCTGCAAGACCAACACCTTGAGCCTCTTGCATGGTCTGTATTAAGTCATCTAAAAGCTCTATAACCCTATCATCAAGCTCTTTAACTTCTTTAGATACCTTTCGCAAAATTGGTGCATCATCCGTCCTTATATTTCTAATAGCCATATCAATACCTCCCTACATCATCATATATGGATCTATATCCATACTTAACTCTTCTGTTTCTTTTTTCTTATAAAATTCATCCCCAACCTTAGTTAACAGATGAATTAACGCCTCCTTATCGGAAGATTTTAAAACAATCCTCCACCTATAATTATCCTTTATCTTCGAGATTGGTGCTCTTAGTGGCTTTGATATAAAAATCGTAGTTTCTCTTTCTAATTCTTGATTTATTTTAGCTCCAAATCTTAAGCAACTATCATAAACATTGTTTATTTTTTCTTTAACTTTTTCATCATCCTCCCCAACAACTAACAATACTCCAATGTGGTTAAATGGTGGGTATGCTAATTTATTACGAATACTAATTTCATCATTATAAAAGGCTTCATAATCATGTTTTGTTGCGTGTTGTATACTATAGTGATCAATATTATATGATTGAACTATAACCCTACCTGGCTTTTCATCTCGCCCAGCTCTTCCAGAAACCTGTGTAATCAATCCAAATGTACGTTCAGCCGATCTAAAATCACTAGCATTTAAAATAGAATCAGCTGCCAATACCCCAACCAAGGTAACATTTGGGAAATCATGACCCTTTGCAATCATTTGAGTTCCAATCATAACCTTTATATTCTCTTCCCTAAACTTGGTTAAAATCTTCTCATGCGCATTTTTTCTAGTTGTAGTATCCATATCCATTCTAATCACAGATGTATTAAATCTTTCTAAAATTTCCCTTTCTACCCTCTGCGTACCTATCCCAAAATCCCTAATACTCTTACTAGAACATTTTGGACATTTATCAATAACTGGCTTTGTAAACCCACAATAATGACATATAAGCCTTGAGGCTTTTAAATGATAGGTCATTGATATATTACAATGGTTACAATATACCACGTAACCACAAGATCTGCAAAGTACAAAAGATGAAAAACCTCTTCTATTCATAAAAAGCATGGTTTGTTCTTCTCTTTTAATATTCTCTTTTATCTGGTTTTCAAGGGCTCTTGAGAAAATACCCCTATTTCCTTGCTCAAGTTCTCTTCGCATATCCACAACCTCTACTTGTGGCAAAGAATCTGACTTTGGTCTAGCATTCAAACTAAAAAGCTTAATCTCTCCCATTTTAGCTCTGTAATAAGTCTCTATAGCTGGTGTTGCTGAGCCTAACACCAATAGCGCATTATTTGTTTTACACCTAAACCTTGCCACCTCTTTTGCTAAATATTTCGGATTAACCTCAGACTTATAGCTTGATTCGTGCTCCTCGTCAACAACGATAATCCCTAGATTCTCAAAAGGCGCAAAAACCGCAGATCTTGCTCCTACTGCAACCTTTATACCACCATCGTTAATACTTCTCCATTGATCATAGCGCTCACCTGGTGAAAGCCTACTATGCAAAACCGCCACAAAATCTCCAAATCTCGCCTTAAACCTACTTATCATCTGCGGAGTTAACGATATCTCTGGAACTAAAACAATGGCTTGTCTGCCTTGTTCTAAAACCTTTTCGAGAAGCTGTAGGTAGATTTCTGTTTTGCCACTTCCTGTAATGCCATGAATTAATATTTCTTCAAACTCTCTTTTCGAAACTGATTTAAAACATTCTTTTAACACTTCTTTTTGCTCTTTAGTAGGTATTAGTTTAGTGTCTCTTTCTACTTTAATATTAGAAAATGGATCCCGTACAACCTCCATATTAAAAAACTCTATATAACCTTTTTTTTCCAATGTATTCAACACACCTCTAGATACCCCTGCAAACACACATAAATCGGACACACCTACAAAATCAAGATCAAGCAAAATCTCAAGCACCCTTATCTGTTGTATCCTGTTAAATTTATTAGCCTGAATATCCTCTAAAACTTCAATTTCACTGCTCTTTAACCTAACCGACTTTAAAGTCTTTTCTTTTGACCCCTTAGAAAACACGGGCAACATCACTCTTAATGCATCATAATACGTACAAATATAATTCTTTTTTATAAATTCCACAAGAGCCAAGCCCTCTTTGTTTATTAATGGCTTTTTATCAATAACACTCTTTACTTCTTTTATATTATTAATATTTAAATCTATTTCATCCAAAATATCAAATACAAAAGCTTGTATAATCTTATTGCCCTTCCCAAAAGGAACCTCTACCCTAACGCCTAGAAAAATTTCATCACAAAGCTCACCACATACCTTGTAGGTGTAAAACTTATCAAAATTTCTAGTAGCATTTTTAATTACAACACAAACATACTTCTCCATACACATCACCTTTATAATAACGCAGTTCATTATCCCTAAAACATTATAGGCGAATTTAAGCAGTTTTGCAAACTTTTGTTGATACTCTGTGTCGCGTTGACATAAACTAAGAAGAGGTGTATAATTAAGTTAGTAGTAAAATTTACTTTAGGGGGATGTGTCATGAACAATTACTATGACAAATATTTAAACAACTCTAGCGTAAAGGAACAAAATCAAGACTCTTTAGCTAAAGCCTTTACAGCAATTTATCAAAAGGATGAAAAAACTTTAGAAAATCTATTAAGAAAGGAGCTAAACCCAAATCGTTTAGGACCTAATGGTGAAACACTTTTAAACTTCGCTATAAAAACCAAAAACATAAAATCAATAAAACTACTACTTGAAAATGGAGCAGACCCTAATTTAGCAAGTTCTTCTCCTAATGTATTTTCTATAAAAAGCAATCTAACTGAGTTTTTTGGAGAAAAATTCACGCTAAATCATACAACGCCTTTAATGACCCTACTGAATTTAGAAAACAAAAGTCCCAAAGAACTTCAATCTACCCAAAAAATAACAGACCTACTTTTATCGCATGGTGCTAGCGTAGATATTAGCGAACCTATTCACAATCTTACACCTTTACATTTTGCAGCAAATAAGGGTGAGCCTTCGTTGGTTAAAGCTCTTTTAGACCATGGGGCCAACCCAAATGCAGTAGCCTTTAAAAACCCTGTTCCAGGAATTTCTCTTTTTGTTGACAGTAAGGTTACTCCAGCACTTTTAGCTACACAAACTAACAATATCTATAAATCATCGGAGTGTATTGATGCTCTTGTACAAAAGCGTTCAGATATATCTATTCACAACAATGTACCCTTCCAATATTCACCTATGATTTTTTTACTTAATCTACAAAATCCCGAAAAGGCGGGTCAAATACTAAATAATCAACTAAATTTTGACTTCGAAAAAATGAAAAAAGAAAATGTTGATAAAGCATTAGAATCTTTTTTAAACATAGGCTCTAAAAAAGATAGCATCTTTGATTCTTATGTTGAAGAACTATTAAGAGAGGGTGCTGATTTTAAAAATCAGTATAACGACATAAAATATTTTGCACACCTTAATTCTTGGAATGGCGACATTGCAAAAAAGGATATAGCAATTGGAACTTCTAACTCCACTGAAAATCACTCTATACAAGAATCTGAGGGCTGGTTAGCAGATTTTCAAATACCTAAAAAAATTAAAAATCTACTATACATATATCAAGGTGTACACGATAATAAGATTGACTGTACTAAAAAATTTGAAGAGCCTAAAGATGTAATAAAGGATAAGCTCAAGGAAGAAATCTATAACCAAATAACAACTTTTTTCACTTCATCCCATATAGAATATGCAAGCAATCTTCCAAATCCACACTCAGCTATACCCACGGCTGATCCAAGCTTAAATACACCTTCATGGTATTTTAATAACGCACCCGACTTAAAAAGGGATATTGAAAAGACACTTGTTTTAAAATGGAGTGAGAAAATTTCAAATCTTAAACCTGGAGAATCTTTTTGTACCTACTTAGGAACTAGTGATCATGCAACATACCTCGAGTTTAAGAAGGAAAATGACAAGAACTTAACTAGGGTCATTTATAATCTTGGCGGAGGTATCGAAAACCATCAGCAATCGCTAGATAAAAAGATATATCCTCATATGGTTAAAGACATTCCAACAAAATACTTTGAGAATAATAATCAAAAAGGTCTTTCCTATCTTTTAACTATTATAAATTCTTCTAAACAGCCTTGCTATGATACAAAAACAGGTGGGTTAAACCAAGCTTTTAATGCAGTTTACATTGGGCCATATTCGCTCGAGGGAAATGCTCCCAATGAAAAAGATCTAAATAAACTTACACCTATGAAACAACAAGTAGTTGGAAATTGTAGTGTAAAAAACAATCTTTGTGCAATGAGAAACAGGCTACAAAATGATAATTTATACAGATTTATAAAAAACTATGAGGTCTTAACTATAAAAAAATCTATTAATATTGGTTCGAAATTATTTAAAGAAAAAGAACTTGAAAAAGATGTGGCGTATCTTTCAATGATTGCAAGCACTAGGGGTAAGTCTCCAGTTTCAGCAGAAAAAGACCTATTCAGATTTTTACAAAAACGCTCAGATAAAGTACCAGATAACCTTACAAATAAACCTGGTGATAGAGTTGCCTATGCAATAAATCACATAAGAAAAAATGATTTAATGGACAATTATTTTTCACACTGTCCAACTTTGTTCAAGTTAATAAGTGATGTAGCAGAGCATTATAAATCTAAAGAATTAACAAATACATTAGCCAACTATAGCAAAAGATTTGAGATTTCAAAGAATAAAACTAACCACAATTTGATTAGACAAAAACTTTCTAGAGAATTTGATTTAATACCAAGCACTGGGCAAAATGTATTATCCTCAGAATTTAGTGGAGAAAAGAAATCTATAGAAAAAGAACAAAATAAAAGAAAGAAAGAATTAGAACCTTCTTCCAAAGAACCAGCTACAAAAAAAAGAAAGTCAAATGATTTTACATTGTAGGAATGTTAGTTCATTAGAGAAATAAACAGCTCTAGCATACTCAAAAATTATTTTCTACTATTAAAAATATTGTTATGATTCTAGTAAAATTTAAAATTTGTGGGTTTAATTTTTT
>CAZTHU010000125.1:0-5391 GCA_964613575.1 uncultured Eubacteriales bacterium
TTTAGCCATATTCATTTCCTCCTTTAATATAAATTTACATCACTGTTTAATTATACCTATAACAAACTTATTTTTCAACCATCTATTTAATCATCAATAATATCAAATGGTACATCTGCCTTTTTTGCAAACTCCTGTGTTCGTTTTACTAAACTATCAGATTCATCTGATTTTGAAGAGTTCTCACGCGCATTCGCATCTACTCTCACACTAAATGGTCTTCCTAAATTATTTTCTAATATACCCTCTATAATCTCAATATTTTCTGCTCTAGAAATTGTTAAAGCATGAAACGAATTTTCAGGCGAAATAATTACTAAATCATCATCCTTAAAAAAGGCTTGAGAATCTAAAAGATTGGAGAAAAGAGTCATCCTTCCCATTGATTTTATCTCATCTATAACCCTCTGCCAACAATCAACCTTTTCTAGTTTCTCTTGTTTTACGTTATTTTTATTCTCTTTAGGTTTTTTCTTTTGCTCCGTTTTATTTGATTTTTTTGCATCAATATTTCCTGCCTTATCATTTACCTCTACCTTTTTGACCTCTTTTACAAACTCTTTTGACTCAATCTGTTTTTCTAACTCAATTATCCTTGCCGATAACCCGTCAAAATCCTCTACAAACCTTCTATTGCATAGTTTAATCATTCCAACCTCTAAGGTTACTCTAGCGCTACTTACCCATCTTAATGATTGCTCTAAGCTAGCTAACTCTTTTATCATAGCAATAAGAAATGCCTCATCTAAATCTTGTACAGTTTGCTTTATCCTATCAATATTTTCATATAGCGGAAAGGTCATCTTATCTACATCATCGGTTAGCTTTAATACAAGCAAATCTCTAAAGTATGTAGTTAGCTCATACGCAAAATATCGCAGGCCTTTTCCGTTTAGAACAAGCTTATCAATCATCAGTAACACCTTCGTTACATCTTTTTGTATTATACTATCGGCAGCCTCTCTTACGGTTTTTGTACCAATCATACCAGTTATATCCATTATTTGTTCTAAATTAACCTCAACACTAGAATTCAAGCACTGATCTAAAATGCTAATAGCATCTCTTAATCCACCCTCAGCAATGTTAGCAATATATTTTGCCGATCGCTCATCTAAGCCTAAATCATTTTGGTCTGCTATATACATAAGTTGTTTAGCAATTGCAGACACAGAAATCCTTCTAAAGTCGAATCGCTGACATCTAGATAGTATCGTTGCAGGTATCTTATGTACTTCAGTTGTAGCAAGTATAAAGATAACGTGAGGCGGTGGTTCTTCTAACGTTTTCAAAAGCGCATTAAAAGCACCTGTCGACAACATATGCACCTCGTCTATTATATACACCTTATATTTTGACTCTTGTGGCTTATAATAGACCTCTTCTCTTATCTCTCTTATGCTGTCTACCCCATTATTTGAAGCAGCATCTATCTCTAAAACATCTAAATTACTCGAAGAAAGTATCCCCTTACAACTAGAACATACATTGCATGGATTTCCATCCTTCAGATCCGTGCAATTTACAGCTCTTGCTAAAATTTTAGCAAAAGACGTTTTACCTGTCCCCCTCGTACCACAAAATAGATATGCATGCCCAACGCGATTTAGACTTACAGCATTCTTAAGCGTTTTTTTTACATACTCTTGTTCTACCACATCATCAAACGTTAGTGGTCTGTATTTTCTATATAATGCTATGTAAGACATCAAGTCACTCTCCATTTCCAAACTATCTACACTGATGCACCGCTAACTGAATGCACAGAAGTGTTCATAGAACCAAACAGTTCCTTACCCTTAACTCCCCATTTTAATTTTTCAGTCTCAACTAATTCATTTACCTGTCTTAAAACCTTTCTAGGATTTTTAACATGCTTTAGATAAAACTTATTAGCTGTTACATCCGCTCCATAAATAATCACAGTTCCTACACCTAAAATCCTGTCTAAAAGACTAAACTTAATCTCAACATCTAACACCCTATAGAGCATCATTTCCCCCTCTCTAACAAATAAAAAGCCCTGTGAGTGAATAAGCTTATCCTTTTTTAAATAATACCTCGTAAATGAAAGCGGTAAACCAAAAACTCTTTTTCTATCATGCCAAATTGTTCCTTCCATAAAACCTCTCCTCCTTAGTATGTTAATCTAACATTTTGCGGGAAAGCTATTCTTTCTGATTCCCTTTGTTCATCAATCCCAAAATATTTAGCAAAAATGTCTCTAGCAATAGGTGCTGAATTCGAGCCCCACACCCCCTGTTCGATTACTACTGCGACTGCAATTTCAGGATCATCTACTGGGGCATAAGCTATAAATAATGAATTTGATGAAACCTCGCCCTCCCTTTCTGCTGTACCAGTTTTTGCAGCAACCTTAATAGGAAAATCCGCAAATGCCCAATAAGCTGTTCCCTCCGTTCTGTTTGCTGCATACTCCATTCCCTCTTTAACAGAATCTAAAGTCTCTTTACTAACTGGAATTTCCTCATATGAAACTTTAGTATCTTTTATATTACTACCATCGGCACTTATCACACTTTTAATAACATGTGGTTTAAAAAGTTTTCCCCCATTTGCAATTGAAGCTGTATAATTTGCAAGTTGCAATGGCGTAAACCTACTATAAACCTCACCAATCGCGCTATGTGCAGTATGAGCCGGAAGCCAACCACCTTGATGGTTTTGCCTATCTGCTTTTAATCCTTGTGCCTCACCAGGTATTTCAATCCCTGTTCTTTGACCTAAACCAAAATAATTCGCCCACTTGCTTATATTGTCAATTCCAGTGTCTACTCCTATACTCCAAAAATATACATTTGATGAAACTCCCATCGCCCTTGTAAGCGAAACATCTCCATGCGGCGTATAGCCACGTCTTACCCTATAACATGTAAATGTTTTGCCTGGCACATCATAAGTACCACTATCATGTATAACCGTATTTGGCGTAACTGTATCCTCTTGTAAGGCTGCAATTGCTACAAGCGGTTTATAGGTAGAACCTGGGTGATAAGTTCCTCTTATAGCCCTATTAAACATCGGGCTTCGAAAATCTGTTAAATACTCATCATTTTTTGCCTGTGCAGCTCTATCGTCAGACGATGCAACAAAAACGTCTGGATCATATGACGGATATGACGCTAAGGCTAAGACCTCTCCAGAATTAACATCAATCGCCACAGCCGCCCCAACTTGTGCATCACCGTAATTTCCACTATCATCTTTTCCTTCTCTTATTCTTTTTATATTCTCACCTAAAGACTCTACAGCTATTTTTTGTAGCTCACTATCTATAGTTAACACAACATCATCACCCGGAACAACGGGTTCACCACCCACATGAGAGGTAAATCTCCAATTTGCATCTGCCTCAAATCTTGATAAACCGTCTATTCCTCTTAAAGCATCCTCAGCAAATAACTCAATACCAGATTGTCCTATCAAGTCATCCATCTTATAACCCTCGTGTTGCTTTTGCCTATATTGCTCGTCAGATAAACTTCCTAAATAGCCAATAATTGGTCCTAACGGTTTTGCATCTACATATGTTCTTCTAGGCGCAGTCTGTATGAAAAACCCCGGAAACTTAAAATGCATCTCCTCTAAATTCGCAACAGTCTGTTTGCTTACATCTGTCGCTAGAACTATTGGATCAACGGCTGTATATCCCCTAACTAACATTTGATACCTAATTCTCATTATATTATAGGCATCCTTTTTTTCAAACTCCGATGAGATTCTAAATATTTCTTTAAAATAGTTAAATACATCCTCTGCCGTCTCTAAACCATCTAGATCTGAATCTCTTAAAACTATATTGGTGTGCCAACTTCTTATTAAATCTTCAGAATGCTTTATATAAACGCCATAATCTAAAGGTTCAATTTCAAGCCTTTTAGTTAAATCATCGACATAGCTTTCACCATTTTTTTCAAATATTTTTATAAGTTCATATATCATATCATTAAGGTCCTCAGCTCTAGCCGATGTTCTTGCAACCCAAACATCATATTGTGTTGTATTAGATGCAATGCTATTAAAGTTTCTATCATAAATACTACCCCTTGGCGCCTTAACATTGGTAGACCTTACCAATCTCCTTTGTGAGTCTTGGTAGAACTGTTCGCCTTGAACAACTTGGATGCTAAATAACTGAGCTGCTATTACCACAAACGCCAAAATAAAAAATATTATCAATATTGCAAATCTCAATTTTATACTTTCCAAATAATTTTCCACACAAAAGAGCCCCCTTTTAGTATATATTAGTCTTTTCAGTAACAAACACATCTATATACACTATAAATTTATGCACTATTAACATTATAATAGCATTATACATCATTTCAACTCCAATTTGCGATGAAAAAAAATCCCATGTAAAAAGTCCACTTATACGGTAAAAAAATACAAAAAATGTCGCTAGATTATAAAAAAGTGTGCCTAAAATAACAAAAAACAACGGCGGAAGTAAACTATCTCTATAAATTCGATCACCCAAAAGACCTGTTAAAAGTCCAAAGTACATAAATAAAAGCGCATTAAACCCTAATGCCCTTCCTATAATTATATCCAATACTAAGCCTGTAGTTAGTCCCCAAATAAATCCATACTTATGATCTCTTATAAGCGAATTCGATACTACAAGTACTAATAAGAAATTCGGAGCGATACCTGAAATCCTAAAATATGTAGAAAAAAGAACCTGCATAACTAAAAATGCTAAAAAAACAACTGTATAAATAAAAAGCCTCAAAGCATCACACTCCTAAAATGTTACTAATGTTACTGTTCACAAAGGGTGTAGATAGAAAAACGAAATCACTTACATTTATACATTTCACAGTAATACATCCGTAAGCTTTGTTTCAAAATCAGTTTTTTGGAGTCAATACAAATACCTCTTCAAGTTTTTTAAAATCAACAACAGGCTCTATTTGAGCATATTGCATAAATCCAGCTTCTCCCCTATACATATCTCCAACCCTACCCATTATAACCCCCTTAGGGAAAATTCCACCATATCCACTTGTTTCTATTAAGTCTCCTCTTGATATATCTACATCCTCTGGTATGTAATCAAGCCTTGCAAATCCACTATTCTTAAGAATCGCATCCCCTTTAACTATAACAACCTCTCTAGTTTTAGTTACTCTAGAACTAACCGTGCTATCTGGATCTAATATCGAAATTACAGTAGATGTAAACAAATCTACATTAGAAACTCTTCCAACTAAGCCCATTCCTGTAATTACTGGTGAATTAACGGTTACACCATCTCTTTTGCCAAGGTCTATTGTAAAGGTCTCAAACCAATTCCCAGATCCTTTGCCTATTATATTTGCTCCATGTATGTCATAGGATACAAACCTGTCCTTAATTCCCAGT
>CAZTHU010000125.1:5401-6356 GCA_964613575.1 uncultured Eubacteriales bacterium
TCTGTTATCCTTTGCCTGTACTCTTCTAATTCACGACTATCTCGCTGCATCTGTTCTAGAGTTTCCTTTAATTGCTCATTTTCTTCTTGCAACCTTTTTATATCATTAAAATATATCATTGTATCCTTTATTCTTGTATCAACATAGGAAAATGCACTTTTAAAAGGAACCAAAACAAAAGCTATAGGCTCACTCATGTAACTAGGTACAGCGAATCTTGTATAAGTCACATAAGCAGTTACAATAAATACCAAGGTAAGTGTTAAAACAAAAACTCTCATTTTTAAGAACTTCAAGCCGTCCACCTCACTTTAAACGCTTTGGAATTAAAAGCACCCTCTTTAGAATCTCTATTTCTTCTAGCACCTTACCTGCACCCATTACAACGCAATCTAATGCAGAATCAGCAGTAGAAACGGCCATCCCGCCAGTTTCCTCGCTTATAAGAGTATCTAAGCCCCTTAAGTAAGCACCACCTCCGGTTAGTGCTATTCCCTTATCCATTATATCAGAAGAAAGTTCTGGAGGCGTTTTCTCTAGTGTTAACTTAATAGCATCTACAATACTATTAACTGGCTCTTTTAACGCCTCCCAAATTTCATTAGAGGAAATATTGACAGTTTTTGGCAATCCGGAAATCAAGTCCCTCCCCCTTACTTCAAGAAACTCTTCCTTCTCTATCGAGTATGCAGAACCAATTGTAAATTTTATTTGTTCAGCTGTTCTTTCTCCAATAAGAAGATTATGCTCTTTTTTTATACTAACTATAATGGAATCATCCA
Organism: uncultured Eubacteriales bacterium; assembly: GCA_964613575.1. Taxonomy (GTDB): domain Bacteria; phylum Bacillota; class Clostridia; order CAZTHU01; family CAZTHU01; genus CAZTHU01. The sequence goes on from CAZTHU010000125.1 coordinate 6,184, forward strand.
ACTCGTCTCCTGCAACCCTTAAAGATTTAGACGTTACTATTCCGCCTAATGAAATTACAGCTACCTCAGTTGTTCCTCCACCTATATCTACCACCATACTACCAGTAGGCTCTTCTACAGCTATATTAGCACCAATTGCAGCTGCCATTGGCTCTTCTATAAGATAAGCCTCC
>CAZTHU010000126.1:0-6340 GCA_964613575.1 uncultured Eubacteriales bacterium
GCATTCGTAGGAATCGATTCAAAAAGTGGCAGTGTATATGCAATAGAGCTTAGGGATGGTAAAGATATGCTACAAGATAGATATAAAGAAAACTCACAGCCCATAAACCCATTAAACAAGAAGATCGAATCACTAAAAGCACGAAAACTAGAAGGCTTAAATGTTTTAAAAAACTGTACAAGCAATATTAAAAATAAGCGTTCACTCAATACCAAAAATGATATTACGCTATAAAGAAAGTTTTAGCCCCTTTTTTTGTTTTGAGAAATAAAATACTCTACAGCATCCTTAAAGCCACACGGATACTCTGACGTTTGATAATTTGCTACTTTTTTGACCTTTTCCATTGCGTTACCCATTGCAATCCCAAAGCCAGCATATTCAATCATATCAATATCATTGCCAGCATCTCCTATTGATGCAATGTTTTCTTTTTTTATATTTAGATCTTCAATATACTTTTTAATGGCTGTGCCCTTAGAAGTTCCCTTCACCATTACATCTAGGTATGTATATGTTGAAACAAGAATATCTATATTTTCTAATTTTCCTAATAAATTCTTCCCTTTCTCAACAAGCTCAGGTCTTCTATCAAATAACATTAAAGTTTTAACAAATTTATAGCCTTTATTAAATATTTCATCTAAAGAATTGACCTTAACAAAATTTGCCCTTAAGTGTTCTGGTAATTCCAAATTAGTATATGGAATTTGATAAGATTCTGGTGGGTTCTTCTCAAAAAATATGTTGTTTTGCTCATAAACTACCCAGTCTATATCTAATTGCCTGGCTATATCAATAGATTCTTTTACTGTTTTTTCAGGCAATTCATTTATGTACAAAACTTTTTTTGAATTTAAGTCTTTTATAAACCCTCCATTACATCCTATCGCTGGGGTCTTTAATCCTAAGTTATAATGAATACTTTTCATCATATCAGTATGTCTACCCGAAATCAAAACTAAATCTATTCCATTATCTCTTAACTTTTTAACTGCATCAATTGTCTCTTGATTAACTTCTCCTGCATGAGCTACTAAGGTTCCATCTAAATCTGAAAATAATATTTTTATATCCATCTAAATCGCTCCTTTACTAAAACTTTCAAGACTGGATTTTAACATAAACTGTCCTATTTCTTCCTCCATCAAACTCACACAGATACACACCTTGCCAAGTTCCGAGTAAGAGTTTCGAATCATCAATTATTATCTGTTCGGAAAAACCAAACAAACTTGCCTTAATATGAGCTGCGGAATTACCTTCTAAGTGAGAGTAACCATCTTCGAATGGAACAATCTTATTTATCTCTTTTAGCATATCCGTTTTTACATCTGGATCAGCATTTTCGTTGATAGTTATTCCAGCAGTTGTATGTGGAACAAAAAGGGTGCACACACCTTTATTTACATTATTTTCTTTTATGATCTTCGTAATTTTTGAAGTAATGTCTATCAATTGCGTTCTTTCGCTAGTGCTTACATTGATCCTTTTTAACATATTACCAACCCCTTCGTTTAGTTTTTTTATATTGCATGCCCTTTATCTTTTGACGGTAAATAAAAACCTTAAATCTACTGTACAAAGATTTTCTCTGCGCCTTTAGATGCAGGGGTCTAAGCGATGGTATGAATCGGATAAAATTCAAACACTATTTTCACTTAATATCAACACCTCTTGTTTTAGATAAAGCTCTTAAGTGCCTATAGTCATTTTCTAAAATAAGCTTATATTTTTTATCATTAGCACCTTTATCTAATATTGTTATAGCGGTATTCTCAGACCATGGAGTATCTTTTAAATTCTTTTTTGTCACCCCATCAATTTGGTTATTATAATAACATCTTAACAATCTTATAACTCCACCATGAGTAAAAATCGCAACTGTCTTCCCAGTGTTTTCATTTTCTATTTTTTCTATTTGGTTTCGTATCATCTTAAATTCTTTCTTTAAATACTCTAAGTGCTCTTTCGATACAAATCTACTTTCTTCCGGTAAATCATTCATCTGGTTTTCCCATTGTACATACCCATCACCTACTTCAACTAGGGCTTTGGATTTGATAACCGGCAGATTAAAAATTTTTGAAGTATAAAGGGCTGTCTGATTCGCTCTAGTTAATGCACTAGAATATACAGCATCAATTTTAACCCCTGATTTAGCAAATCTTTCTGCAAGTTTACTTGCTTGCAAATGACCATCTTTGTCTAATTTAGGTTCATCTACATAGGGCTTTCCCTTATTTGCATCTGTGACACCATGACGCACCAAAATAAACCTAGTGTTCCCTTTTGGTTTAACTACTAATTTCTCAAAATTCATAATTTAAACACCCACCTTTTTAATACACGGTCACCTCATAACGTTATTTGTCAATTATAATATCAACAATCACCTTCTGTCCATATCTTTTTTAAAACTTATCCGATTCCTACTATCCCTAATGTTATTGTTCACACAGGAGTAGATAGAAAAACGAAATCACGTACATTTATTCGATTCCCACCATCACTCCACTTTCGCCTCTATAGGCGAAGAGGCACTTAGGGTAAAGTAACCTTAAGATTTCTGTTTATGCCTAACATAGGGAGAGGAACTATTGTGTTGTTTTCATCGACACAATAGTTCCTCCCCCTATGTTGTTTCACCACTTGTGTTTAATTAATTTCAAAATAACGTAACATATTATCAAACCTTACGGAATGCCCTTCTAATGCTTCTAAATAAAATTGCTGTTTAATAACAAAACATCCACCTTCACTGTTATTTATAATATAGTACTTTACAACAACATCATCCCATTTATCTCCTGTTCTTGCCAAAAGTTTGACTCCCTCAATAGGGTCTATAACATCTTCAATCTCTCCTACAATTTGGTAATCTTCTTTTAATTCAGATTTTATCTTCTGCGCCTTTTCACTGGGTAATACATCATCAAATTCTTCAATTTTCATAAATGTATCAGGTTCTTCATTATCCAAAAGCATTCTTGGTATTAAAAGATCTTTTCCATCAATCTCCTGCATCAAATATCTTTCTTGATCAATGTATAACGAATAATTATCTTTAGTAATCAAATTAACTGTAGTTTCTTCAACCTGTCCTTCTAACTCTTGTTCTATTATCATTTCTTTTGGCATTTTAACATTTTCTGGCGTTCCTTCGCCCCCAGGTTCATTATCGTCTAGATAAGAAAACTCAAGGTCATACCCCCTAATATCTTCTTCTACTCTCACAACATCAAATGGATACGTAAGTACCATTGCCTGCATACTATCTGGGTCGGGTTTAATTATTTTAGCCAAAATTTGAACTGTATTATCTTTGTGTAAAATACTCTCTACTCTTATTTGATATCCACTTGTAGGCTTTTCTCCAGCAAAGAGCACCAAATAAAAATGTTCTGAATCACTTGGCAAAATAATATGCCCATAACTTTTAATGCTATCAGACACGGATTCTTCTTCTAATGAACCCTTGATAATCTCTAATTCTTGTTCTACTTTTTCTTGATTCTCATCACTTAAATCCTCAAATTCTACCCTTTCAAAAGCAAGCTCACTACTCTTATCTTTTTCGAAGTTCTCAGGGGCACATCCCACAATTAAAAAAATAATCATCAATTGTGCTAATAAAAATATAGTTTTTTTCATTGCTTACCACTCCTTTTTGTTTTTACTTAATTAGACGTATGTTGTTTCAAATTGTTCCATTATTTTAATTTACAGTTGAGTATAAAAATCTTTTATTATATTGATCATGTTTATTACTTCTTGCTTTACCTAAGCTACAGAACAAAAAGTATGACCATCTTCAGATTGCTAATATAATGTGAATCGCTCATCCCCTATTATGAAGAAAAAGGGAATGAGCGATTTTAACGACCGAAATATTTTGAAGCAAAGCTTACGGATATAGTGCGATGTAACAGCAATTTACCTTCTGCTAAAATTCTAAACTAAATTTCTAACCTTTACAACATTTTCATCAAATTAACTGCTATTAATATTCATTTTTCCTAGAAAAAGATACACTTCCTCCTAACTTATTATCTACATAGCTCCTTTTAATCATATTATTTATATATCCGACTTTTTAACTTCCCAAGTCCCGAATAAAACTTCTATTTCTTTACCATCTTCTTCTCCTGATGCTATAACTGAACCTAATATTTCATCAGTGTTTATAATTTCGCTTCTAAACCTAAAAGTTGCTTCTCCTGATTTTATCGAAAAATTTATATCTCCATTTGATGTGTTTACATGTGTTGTACTTTCACTCGGAAATGTATCATAAACAATTTCTGCCAAATCCCAATCATCTTCAACCGATATCTCACTATTTAAATAATTTGCAAGAGGTTGCAAATCAATTTTAATATCTCCTCTAAAATGACTAGCATCTTCTTTATCATCAAATTCTATCTCTAAAGGTATATCTAAACTACCATCAGCTATTGTACTATAAATTTTTTCGAATAAACCCACGAACAGTTCTGCTAATGCCTCCTCCATCGATTCTTCAAAGCCAGCATCTTCATCCACAATAGGGATATTTTGTGCTGGTAAATAATAATCATTAAAAACTATACTCCCTTTCCATTTGCCTTCTAATCCTGGTTCTTCCAATAAACCAAGTTCAATCAATCTTTCATAATACGCTTCTCTACCTTCTGTATAATTTGTTCTTATTGCCGACAGTATATCTGTTAATCTAGCTTTGTTATCTCCTATATCCCCTACAAAGCCTTCATCATAGATAACCTCGCTTCTATTAGTATCTCGTAAAACCCTCTCTATTTGACCAAATAATCTATCGATCATTACATTTATTGGCATATCTCTAGGAAAAAATTCTGCTCTTCGGTTTAATAAACCATGGTCTTCGAATCTTTCTATTATCATATCATTATGAGCTTCTAATTCCCTTATTGTCTCTTCCTGCTCTTTTCTCTGTTCAAATTGTCTTTTTAAATTTTCTTTACTTCTTTCCCTCAATCTTTCAGCTAAATTATCTGGAATTTCACTTACATGTATACCTTTTGCATCAGCATAGTTTTGAATTTCATTAGACCTTACATTCATTGCAACTCCACTCATTTGATCCCAAATACTATCAAAATCCCCAGGCTCTGCTTGAAAACCCCAAGGAACACTAGATGACGCTCCGTTAATATATACTTGGTATGCTTTCTCAACCTCATTATTACGCCAATTATCAATTCTAGTGTTTATAACTTGTGTTGCAGTTCTAGCTGCACCTACCAATCTTGAATTATCTAATAAATAGTCAGCTAGATATTCACTCGCTGCATAAGGATCTCCTCCTGATAATGCTCCTAAACTTTGTGCTACTGCTCCAGTTCCGTCTAATGCTGCCCCTATCACCCCTGATTGAACTTTATTATTAATTATCCCACCTGCTTTACCTGCTACATTTGCTGTTAAGGATCTTGTGTCCCCATCTCTTATATTTCTTAGTATATCAGCATTATCTTTGCCGAATATAGCATTATCTATTGTCTCTTCTGCTATTTCTCTAACCATACTTCTATTACTTTGATTAAAAGCTCCTATTAACATCTCTTCTACAATTTCTTCTGTCATCTCGTCCAAATCCTCTTTTTTCTGTGATAAAGCCCATTGTTCTCTAGCTCTATTTGAGGTATATTCATCTATCTGTTCTTCTTTTGATAGTTCTGTAACGCCCCATATAGAATTATGGTGAGTTTCAAACTTTACAAGTCTGTTATCTCCATCTACTTCCACTTGAAAAGGTATCCATCCAAAATCTTCTGTATAATTAATTACTCTAAAACCTCCATATTGATCTTTTTTATCAAATATTTCTTCGTCTAACTTTATACTTACCTCTAAAGGTTTATTTGTCCTTAATTGTTCACCATCAAACCTTATTGCATATAAAGAACTCATTGGTTTGTACTTATTTGACTTTATGCCAACATCTTCTATATTGGGTTCTTCGATAATTACTTTAGTCTTTTCGTCAAAGCTATTTTTCGGTATGTTAATTTCTTTTTTATATTTATTTAAACTACCTAAAATTACATCTTCATCATATACATCTTTTTCAATACCATCTCCAATCTCTTGGATTTCCCATTCGTAAACTTCTTCATCTTGTTTTTCTTCGCCTTTCTCTTCTACTAAACCATTATCGCTTGAACAAGCACTTATACTTAAACATAAAACTACTATTAACAAAATACCTTTACCTTTTTTCATATTTATACCTCCTAATTTGTTATTTAACCTATATCTATCCAGCAATTTAGCTTCTGCAAAAATTCTACACTAAATTTCTAACCTCTACAACATT
>CAZTHU010000127.1:0-6301 GCA_964613575.1 uncultured Eubacteriales bacterium
ATCTGCCACGATAATTTTGATGAACTAAAAGAGGCAGTCTCTATCGCCTCTTTAGAAAATGACATTTTACTTATTAATGCAGGTTCGTCAGCAGGTACAAAAGACTTTACCTTACGAGTAATCGAAAGCCTTGGAAAAGTCCACACTCATGGACTTAGTATAAAGCCTGGCAAACCTACAATACTAGGCTTTGTAAATGATACTCCAGTCATCGGAATACCAGGCTATCCAGCATCTTCTTTTATAGTGTTTGATATGATTGCAAACCCCATAATAATAATGCTCTCAGGAAAAAACAACGAGAAAGTAACACAAAAAATAGAAGGAACGCTAACTAAGAGGGTTGTATCCTCACTAAAAAATACAAGCTTTGTTAGAGTATCTCTTGGTAAGGTTGACGACAAACTTGTTGTAAGTCCCCTATCCCAAAACGCAGGTGCTACAATGAGCCTCGTTAAGGCTGATGGCTTATTGACAATAGATAGGAAACTTGAGGGTATTGATGCTGGCAAAAAGGTTTTAGTTGATGTATATAAGCCGTTAGATGAGATCTATAAAAAACTTGTATCAATCGGAAGTCATGATGTTTTAATGGACATACTCTCAGATATGATAAATGTATCCTCTACACATTTAGGCAGTATGGGAGGGGTTTTTTCATTGTCACGAGGCGAATGTATTATAGCTCCAATACACCTTTTAGATGAATCTACAGGAAGGTACAATGATTGGGTCGCAGAAAAGTTTTTTCCAAATAAAAAAATGATTCTAATAAAAGGAGTTAAACGAGAACAAGGTTTGATCGTTCAAAAAAACAATCCTAAAAACATAAATACTTTTAAAGATCTAACAAAAAGTGATATCCGCTTTGTAAACAGACAAAAAGGTGCTGGAACTCGCCTTCTTCTAGACTATAATTTAAAACAATTTTCAATAGACGCAAACAAAATAAACGGTTATGACAGAGAGGTCACAACACATATGGCACTTGCAACAATGGTAAAATCAGACAGCGTTGATGTAGGATTAGGTATAAAATCTTGTGCAACTCTTTCAGATTTGAGCTTTATATCCGTTGGCTATGAAGACTATGACTTCTTAACAACTTATGATTTTTACCAAAAAGGTTATCTAAATGTTTTAATAGAAACGCTTAAAAACAATAACTTCCAATCTCGCGTAAATGAAATTGGTGGATATAAATTCGCTAATTCTGGAAATGTAATTGAACTTTTTTAACAACAACACAATAACAATGTGATTAATCATATTTTTGATGGGAGAGTATACTATGATAGATAATTATGGTAGAAATATAGACTACCTAAGAATTTCAATAACCGATAAATGCAATTTAAGGTGTAGGTATTGTATGCCTAAAAACGGCGTCCCCTATATTTGCCATGAGAACATCTTAAGCTTTGAAGAAATAAAAAAAATTGCAAAAGCATTTGTTGAAATAGGTATCGAAAAGATCCGAATAACAGGTGGTGAACCCCTAGTTCGAAAAAATGCTATAGACTTATTTTCTAATCTTTCACAAATCAAACCTGATATCGACCTTAGACTTACTACTAATGGTACACTTCTTAAGCAAAACATAAATAGTCTTAAAAACTCTGGCGTAACTACTATGAATGTTAGCTTAGATACACTAAATCGCTTTAAATATTCGCACATAACTAGAGGTGGGAATTTGAGCGATACACTTAGTGCACTTGACAAAGCTCTAGAATTAGGTATCAAGATAAAGCTTAATACAGTTCTTATTGGAGGGTTTAACGAAGATGAGATACGCGAATTTATAAGCCTTACTAAATCTAAGGATATAGATGTTCGCTTTATAGAATTAATGGCAATAGGACAGGCATCTAAGTGGAATAAAAAGAGATTTATCTCAAATAAAATTGTGTTAAATAAAATGAATAACTATACGGAAGACTTTAGCGATCCATCATCTCCTGCAAAATATTACAAACTTGAAAATCATTTAGGCAAAATAGGTTTGATTAGCCCAATTTCATGTAAATTTTGCAAGAATTGCAATAGAGTTAGACTTACAAGTGATGGCAAGCTTAAACTTTGTCTTCATACCGATGACGAACTAGACTTAAAACCTTACCTAAATGATCACGAAACCTTGAAAAAAGTACTAATTGAGGCTATAAAACAAAAGCCCAAAGAACACAATCTTGAAACAGGAAGCTCTATAAAGAAAAACATGGTTGCAATAGGTGGGTAAAATGTAGAAGAAAAAGGAGGAAACAATGCTTACACACATAAACAAAGACGGATATGCACGCATGGTAGAAGTATCAGACAAGGACGATACAAAACGTGTAGCTGTAGCAAAAGGAAAGATTTTAATGGAACAAAAAACGCTAGATTTAATTAAAGAAGGGCAAATAAAAAAGGGTGAAGTATTATCTGTAGCACAAGTGGCTGGAATTTGTGGTGCAAAGAAAACATCCGATATAATTCCAATGTGCCATAATATCTTCTTAACGGGCGTAGACTTAAACTTTAGCTATCTTAAAAACGGAATTCAAATAGAGGCAAGCACTAAAACAGTAGGCAAAACAGGTGTTGAAATGGAAGCATTAACGGCTGTTTCAACAGCCGCCCTTACAATATACGATATGTGCAAAGCAGTAGATAAAACCATGCAGATACAAGATATACACCTAGTATCGAAAACAGGTGGCAAGTCAGATTATTGCCTAAAACAATAATTTTACAACTATTTAATCACCGTAGCAGAGAATTCATTCTCTGCACTACACAAGTAGCAGAGAATTCATTCTCTGCACACTACACATAAAAATATAAATAAGGAGTGTCAATTTATGAACAAAACACTAAATGGCAAGGTAATTTCAATCAACATCAGCGAGAAAAAAGGAGTAGTAAAAGAAGAAATCCTAGAGGCGATCCTAGTCCAAGAACATGGAATCAAAGATGATGCTCACGCAGGAAAATGGCATAGACAGGTAAGCTTATTGGGCGTTGAAAGTGTTGAGAAGATGAAAAAGATGAACGTCAAAGGTCTATGTAATGGCTCTTTTGCAGAGAACATAACAACGCAAGGGATAGAGTTATATAGTCTACCTATAGGCACAAAAATTCATATTGGTGACACAATACAGGAGGTTACACAAATAGGCAAAGAATGTCATGATGGGTGTGCAATTAAAGTTCAGGTAGGTCAATGCGTAATGCCTAAAGAGGGGATTTTCACAAGAGTATTACAGGGTGGCAAAATTCAAAAAAACGATGAGATTAAAGTTGTGATAGAAGGAGACTAGTCAATGTTTAAAGTTGGTATAATAACTTCAAGCGATACATGCTTTAAAGGTGGTCGGGAAGATTTAAGCGGAAAACAGATTAAATCTCTTCTCCCTACCGAAAAATTTACCGTTGAAAAATACATTGTTTTACCCGATGAAATCAAAGAGCTTTCAAAAGAAATGATATACATGACGGACGAATTACACGTAGACCTTATTTTAACTACTGGTGGTACTGGTTTTAGCCCTAGGGATGTAACCCCTGAAGCTACAATTCCAATATGCCACAAAATGGCACCTGGAATACCAGAGGCCATAAGATATAATTCTCTAACCTACACCAATAGAGCCATGCTATCGCGAGCGGTTGCAGGGATAAGAAATACTACCCTTATAGTAAATCTTCCTGGAAGTCCTAAAGCAGTGAAAGAGTCTTTAGAGTACGCTCTAGACTCAATACATCATGGTCTAGAGATCCTAACAAATAAAACTCAAAACTGTGCAAGATAAACAGAAATCTTAGCTCTCAGGTGGGATTTTGGCTTACAACTTCAATTTATCTTTGATACATTAGAAATCGTTGTGTGCAGAGCTATCCCATCTGAAATGTTAGAGAAGGTTATCACTTCACCCCGCTATTAGCAAATTGTGCAATCAAAATTTCAGCCGACAGTTTTGCATCAAGTAAGCTCATTTTATTTAGTACATCCATCTCATAACTATCTTTTAAAGCACTCTTTAAAGCATCTACATCAAAATTTCTCGCATGTGCACAAAGCTTTTGTGCACTATATGGATGTACCTTCAAAACATCAATAACCTTTGCTTTATCAAAACCCTTTTGCAACAATAGCTTTGTATTTAAAATCTGTCTAAACTGCTTTGTGATCATAAAATAAATTTTAGGCATTGGCTCTCTAAGCTCTATCATATCATTTAAATGTTTATAAGCCTTTCGTACATCTCTTTGTGCAATAGCATCAGTAAGGTCAAAAATTATTGACTTTATCGTGGGGTTGCATAAATTCACAATGGCATCTCTATCTATTTTTTCCTTCCCTTGACAATACAAGATCAGCTTTTCAAGCTGAGAATTCACATGTGTAAGCCCCTTGTCACAATATTCTACCAATAAGTTTAAATCTCTTGGTTCAATCATTAAGCTCTCTTCTTTAAGTCTTCCTCTAATCCACCTTCCTATATCTTCAGGGTTTCTATAAGAAAACTCAACAACAGCTCCTTTTTTCTCTAGAGCCTTTACACTTCGCATACTTTTAACTGCGCTCTCTTCTATAAAAACAAGACAAACATGCTCTGGTACATTTTCTAGTAAATTCTCAAACTCTTTCTTCTCTTTACTATCTGCCGCCTTTTGCTTTTCTTTTTGCTCATCAACAATTTTTTTCTTCCTAGCAAAAAAATTTGACCTCTTTACCACAATAAGTCTCTTATCAGAAAAAACAGGATAGTTCTTGCACGCATCAATAATTTTATTAACGCTTTTGACATCTTCTAATATATCAAGATTCATCTGCTTTGAAGCACTATCTAAAACCTTTTCCTCCAAAGACTTTAAATATTTATCAATTAAAAATTCCTCTTCCCCATAAAACAAATATACCCCTCTTACCTTTCCCTCTTCTAGCTCTTTTTTAAAATCTGTAACATTCATAATTACCCTACCTTTCTTAAAGCCTATTTCCACATCACCAAGGCTATCCATCCAACATACTCCTAACCCTAAGCCTCCCGCCTCTTACACTCATTATAATAGCCCCGTCCAAATCCGTTCTATAAACCTTAATCCCTCTACTATAAAGCCCATCTAACACCTTAGGCGCAGGATGCCCATAAAAATTATTACGTCCAACTTGAATCACGGCAACACTTGGTGCAACACTATCTAGAAACACTCCCTCTGACGATGTGTCAGAACCATGATGCGCTACTTTTAACACATCTGACGAAACATTAAACCCATCTCTTAGCACTTTGTTTTCAGTAGAAGCGTACATATCACCAGTAAACAAAAATCTGCTATCCTTATGTAAGAGCTTTTTCACAATAGAGTTATAGTTCTTTCCCTGCTCCCTATCCTTCCCAAGCTCTGGGTGAAATATCTTAAAAACAGAATCCCCATCCACCTCAATTATATCACCTTTTGTTACCTTTAGCACATTTATGTTTTTATTCTTTGCTAAGAGTTTTAAATCCTCAAACCCTCCACCTTCTGATGGTAGCACCAAATTATCCACCCTAAATTCCTCTATAACACTAAAAAGACCAAGTAAATGATCGGCATGAGCATGTGAACAAAACATAATATCAATCTTCCTAACTCCCTTATGATAAAGAAAAGGAATTACAACATTTTTACCCATGTCCGATTCCCCTCCAGAAGCAAACCCGCCCCCATCAATCAATACATTCTTACCCTTTGGAGTTCTTACAAAAATGCTATCACCCTGACCCACATCTAAAAAAACAACCTCTAATGGTGAAAATAAAAGCTTAAAAAGGATAAACAAAATCACGACACTTCCAAGCGATGTTCCCACAAATAGCTTGTTTTTCTTAAAAAACCTTGGGAAATTATATAATAAAATAAAAAATAGACAATACAAAATAATAAAGAAAATATTTGGCGTCATTACATTTATCAATGCATAATCAAAACTTGCAAAAGTTCTAGTTACAATCAAAATAAAATAGAGCAAAAGTTCTACAAAGCCTGCAACAAAAAACGTTCCTGGAAATGACAAACTACCTAATAATACAAGCATTAATCCTGAAAAGTGTACTATACCAACAATAGGAAAAACCAAGGTATTAGTTATAATTGATATTAACTGCACGCTATTAAAAAAATAGGCTGTAATTGGTATTATACCAATTTGTGCCGAAATCGTAACAGCTAATATACTTTTTAAAATATGGGGCAAATATTTAAAGTTTAAAATCCGCTTTATTTTCGAATAAAACATCACGATAGAAAGGGTTGCTGCAAAAGATAA
>CAZTHU010000128.1:0-6241 GCA_964613575.1 uncultured Eubacteriales bacterium
GGTATCATTATAGATACTTATAAACAGTTTAAGGAAAATAAGGGAAGAATGATTCTTTGTGATTTAATGCCAGATATCTCAAAATTATTTGAGGTAACACGTATTAATAGGTTTTTAGAGATATATGATTCAGAAAAAGAGGCTTTAGAGGCTGTTAGTTAGTTTTTAAGGTAAAAGATCTTAAGTTTAATGATTCAAAAAAGATTAGACTATCGCCATATAGGCATGGTGTTTTTTTGATTAGTTAGTTGTAACTATAATTATTCTTGCGCAGGCCCTTAAATTGCTATTAATAAATTCTCAAAAATTGCCGATAAATAAGTTAATCAAAAATACTTGCTATACTTATTTTGATTAATTTTTATTTGATCAACTAATACTAGAGGAGGTAATTTTGTGGAAAAAAGACCTTTAATAGCAATATCACCATCATATGACTTTAACGAAAATAAAGTTTATTTAAAAAGAGCTTACTGTGATTCAATATTAGCATCTGGTGGTCTTCCTGTTTTATTACCTTTAATTCATAGCGCCGATGATGTTAAGGAGTATATAAAAAGGTGTGATGGGTTTTTATTAACAGGGGGTCAAGATATTGACGCTAATGTATATGGTGAAGAAAATTTATGTTTTACTGGTGATATAAATCCGGATCGAGATATGTTAGATATATTATTAGTAAAAGAATTAAGTAAAATTGATAAACCAGTTTTGGGTATTTGTAGAGGTTCACAAATTTTAAATGTTGCCTTAGGTGGAACACTTTATCAAGATATAGACTCTCAATTTGATAAAGATATGATAAAACATGTATATAATTGCCCAAGAACATTTCCTGTTCATTACATTATTATAGAAAATAAATCACATATATTTAATATTTATAAAGAAAATAAAATATTCGTAAATTCATATCACCATCAAGCCATAAAAGATATTGCCGATGGTTTTAAAGTAGTTGCAAGATCAAATGATGGTATTATTGAAGCAATAGAACATAAGTATAAAACAATGATGTTGGGTGTACAATGGCATCCAGAGGATTTATGGAAAAATGATAAGAAAATGTTGTGTATTTTTGAATACTTTGTTGCGGCATGTGAAAAAAGTTAGAAAAATTTTTTATATCTATTGACATATATGATAAATGACCGTAAAATGTCTTTACGGTTTTAAAAAATGCTGGTGTAGCTCAGCTGGTAGAGCAACTGACTTGTAATCAGTAGGTCGGGGGTTCAATTCCGTCCACCAGCTCTTTTAAATGGAGTAGAGTTTAAAAAGGATTTAGTGGATACTACACCTTTTAAAAGGCCAAAAACATTCCAAAGATAAGATATTTGATATTTAAGTAAAAAGTTAAAAAATAAGCGGTAAAGATCTACAATTATACTAATATTAATGTTCTTTGCTTAATTTTGTTATCAACAAGTTATCCACAAAAAGTGGATAACTTGTTGATAATTTTTTGTAAAATCGTAAGATCCTTTTATATCAATCCTTGTAAAATTTAATATTTTCTATACTTATTGTTGAAAATTTGTTGGAAAAATATACATTTCCTGTGGATAAAAAATTGATTAAAAAATTTTAACTTTTTCGCTTGATTATGTATACTATGAAATTTTTTTATGTTACAATATATCTAAGGTATAATAATTATATGATTAAGTATTATGGTTGAAATTTTAAAATGATTAGATGGATTGGTTAGATTTGATCTATCTAAGTAAATTGAAAATATTAAATATTAAATATTATATAAATTTTTTTAAGGAGGTCAAAACAGTGAATATTTTAAAGAAGTTATCCGTAACTATCATGCTACTATCATTTGTTGGAATCAATGCTTTAAGTACATTAGCGATTAGTACTCAAAATCCTGATGTAGATGAGATCTCTACTAAAGATGATTTTTCAATCTCAAGATCCACTATTGAAAAAAGGGATAAAAGTATTGCTGAGCCAGAAAAGGCAGAAGAAAAAAGTTTTACAGCAGGTCAGATAAAAGATGCAGAGCAAAAGGTAAAAGAAGAAGACAAAGGTGATGAAAAAAATGAATCTAAACCTTTAAAAAGCCCTATAGGTGATGATTGGCGTCTGCCTGCGGCACTTGTCGCATCTGCAGGTTTAGCAGGTCTAATTGGTTCTTCAAAGGTAAAAAAGAAAACCGATAAAAAAAGCTATGAAAAGATAGAAAAATCATTAGATGAAATTATCCCAGAAGGTGATGGTATTTGGGTCTTTCCTGATGCTAGAGACGATGTTTTAGATGAAATTAATAGTGTATCTGCTGTAAAATATAAGGTGGATGAAGATGGATTTTTAATTATTGATGAGGATGCTAAAGTAGATAATGATAAATCCTTTAAGGCGAGTAAACTTATTGATAAGGTATCTCATAATGGGAATAAGACTATTATAGGTATTGATGATAAATTTTATAGGCCAAATATTAGAACAGGAGAAATTACTGAAAATAGCTTAGATGGTGGCATTAGTATTGGTGATGAAACTACAGATAGTGTTGTTATCTTAAATGAAGATAGTTTGACTGGGATAAATATTTTGCATGAATTAGGGCATGTCTTAGAAGATTTTGAGGATGATGTATCTGCAATGGAACTTGAGAATGAAATAAGAAAAGATATTGGTGTAGAGAAAAGAGAAGATGATTTTGAGGATAAGCGTCTTTTTTATAACAATTTAAATGCAGGAGAATCATTCTTAGAAGATCTAGCTAAATCAATTGGAGCAGAGATTAATGAGGATGATAGGAGTGATGGATATTTTGTAATATCTGAAGATCTTGTTACTGATGGATACTTTTTTGTAGATGATGATTACGGTACCTATAGAGATCCTAAAACAGACAAGATTGTTGTTAGGGATAAAAACTTTAGGTATCAGATGAATATGGATTTAAGTGAAACAGAGGTTTATTTAAGAAGATTTGTTGAAAGTACAGGAAGGGTTATAGAATGGTTTGAAGACGAAGATATGGCAGTTATTAAATCCCAGGGAGAGCGTTATGATATATATCCTAATAAAGGAGAGCATGGCTCTTATATAAATCAAAACGATAGAATCGTTATCGAAGAAGACGTTGCAAAAGAGTTTTTAGGAATTGATGGTTTTGATGATATGTTTGAGGAAAATAAGGGAGAAAATAACCAGCTAGAGGTTAATGAAATTACCGAGGATGAATATGAAGATATGAAACAAGATGATAATAACAATGAGCAAGATGATTACGATGTATCTGATGTTGAAGAAAATGAGGTTTATTTAAGAAGCTATGTAGAACAATTAGGTGGAGAAATAACCTGGGATGGGGTAGAGAATAAAGCAAATATAGAAATAAATGGTAGGTCACATTCTATCGGTGTTGGTGATTATGATTCTAGAATAATTAATGATAGGATTGTTATTCAACAAGATGTGATAGATGAATTGTTTTTTTCATAAGCTTTAAAAATTTTACGACATAAGGTCAATATAAGAGTTAATCGACTGTATAATGTTAAACATATCCTAACAGGAATAAATTAAAGAAACAAAAAAATAATACAAATTGATTTTGTATTATTTTTTTTGTATTTTTGACGATATTCTATAGAAGGAAAGTATTTATATTTTGTTAAAAGTTAAAAAAAGTACTCAAAAAATAAAATTTATGTATACTAATCTTAAAATTTATGTTAGAATATATTTAAGGTATATTTATTT
This sequence comes from uncultured Eubacteriales bacterium, assembly GCA_964613575.1. GTDB lineage: Bacteria > Bacillota > Clostridia > CAZTHU01 > CAZTHU01 > CAZTHU01. The sequence continues at coordinate 3,727 of CAZTHU010000128.1, forward strand.
AATATTTGTAAGGCTTTATTTAAGAAGAATTATATGGTTAATAATTATTTTAAATATTAAAACTTGTATTAATTTAAGAATTTCTTAGAAGGAGGGAGCTATGGTGAAAAAAATTGCAAAAAACTCAAAAAAACTAGTAGTAATTTTAACAGTACTTACCATATTCGCAGCATTGTCTACATTTGTTATGGGTGTTGATGTTGATACTCTTAGAGATGATTACACTACATATGATGATTATACAAATTTTAATACTGAGGATTTACAAACGGAAACATCAGATCAAAGAGAAATGAGTTCAGATGAAAATATTATAGTACCAGATTTTCCAGATCCAGATGATGCTTTAGATAAAGAGTTTAAAGCAGGCGAAAGCATTGATCCTGATAAAATAGTAGATGAAGAAAAAGATACAGCAAAACAAGAAGAAAGAGCGTATCCAAGCCCTATAGGTGATGACTGGAGAGTTCCAGCAATACTTATTGCATCAGCTGGTGCTGTTGGACTTTTTGCAGCATCAAAGATTAAGAAAGATTCCAAAGATAAAGCAAATGAGCAAGAAAATTCTATATCTATATTAAAAAATAGTATTGGAGATAGTTCAGAGTATTTATTTGAAGATTATGATCAAATACAAGAGGCTGTTGATAGTGTAATTCCAGAAGGTAATGGTATTTGGGTACCAAAAGAGTCTAGAGATGAAATTATAAGTAAAATAAATGAAATATCAGCTGTACAATATACTTACGATGATAATGGATTTGTAGTAAAAGATAAAGATGCACCAATTGATGATACTAAATCTATTAAGGCAAGTAAGCTTATAGATAATGTAATATATAATGCAAATAGAACAATAATTGGTATAGATGATACATTTTATAGACCTAATATAAAAGATGAACAAATCCAAGCTAATAAACTAAATGGTGGTATTAGCATAGGAGATGAAACCACAGATAGCGTTGTTTTAGTTGAAAAAGGAAATGTAGAAGGAATAAATATATTACATGAATTAGGTCATGTGTTAGAAGATTTCAAAGATGATGTATCTGCAATGGAACTTGAAAATGAAATTAGAAGAGAACTCCAAATGCAAGAAAGAGAAGATGATTTTGAGGATCAAAGACTTTTTTACAATAACTTAAATGCAGGTGAAGCATTTTTAAAAGATTTAGCAGATGAGATTGGTGCTAGTGTAGAACCTTTTTCAAAATCAGACGGATTTGTTGTTATATCCCCTGACATGACAGCTCAAGGTTACTTCTACGTAGATGATGAGTTTGGTACATATATTGATCCGGATACAGAAAAAATAGTTGTATCAGAAAAGAACTTTAGGTATCAGATGGATTTGGATTTATCAGAAGAAGAAGTTTATTTAAGAAAGTTTGTCGAGAGTACAGGTAGGGTAATAGAGTGGATTGAAGAGGACGAAATGGCGGTAATAACTGGAAGTGGAGAGCGCTTTGAGATATACCCTAATGAGGGTGATTATGATTCTTATATCAACCAAAATGATAGAATTGTTATTACAGAAGAAGAAGCCATGAGGTTTGTAGGTACAAATAATTTTGACTCAGATGAAATGCCTAATCAATTAGAGGTAAATGTGGTTGAAGACACTACTAGTGAAAATATGGAAAATAATTTAGATAATGTAAGCGAAAGTACAGATGATAAATTAGATATGATAGATGAAAGTTTTGAAGTTTCTGAAGATTATTATGAATCATTTGAGCAAGGTGACCAAGATGATTTATATCAAGATAAGCTTATTCGAGACATAAAGGATACTATATCAAGGGATTTTCAAGCTCAAGATCTTGAATTTGAGGATGTAGCAGATGAGGTAATAAAAGAGTTTAGGTTTAGATTAAACTTAGATATTCAAGATAGTGAGGTTTATTTAAGAAACTATGTTGAAAATTTAGATGGTGACATAGAATGGGATGACACAACAAATACGGCTGCAATTAACCTTGATGGGAGTACTTATGAAATACAATTAGGAGAACATGGATCAAAAATTGTAAATGATAGGATGGTTTTAGAACAAGATGTGTTAGAAGACTTACTAGAGCTTGAATCTAATCAAATAGACCAAGATGTAGCTGATGATTTAGATAGTGAGCTTGATAACGATTATGAAAATACAGATAATGAGGTAGAAAATATATCTTTTGAAGATGCTGATACTAATTTAGATTTAGAGGATTTCGATGAGCTAGAGGTTAAAGAAGGTGATGAAGATTTTGAAAAAGAAGATAAGAGTTTAGAGGAATATTTAACATATTCTTTCACTACAGCTGGTGTAGGTGGATTATTACATAAGGCAAAAAAAGATTTATTATTTGGTGAAAATACAAAAAAAGAAGCAAATAGTGTAATAGGTTTTTTAGATGGTATTAAAGAGGCAATTATTGACTTAGGATTTGATCCAAAAGAGCTTTTAAAAGAAGATTCTTTAAATGATGAATTAATTATTGCAGGAAGATTTTTATCTAAAAAAATA
>CAZTHU010000129.1:0-6239 GCA_964613575.1 uncultured Eubacteriales bacterium
TATGGCTACTGACTATGCAACTTCACCTACAAACCTAAAGGGACGTATAATATTTGGAATTGGATGTGGTTTTTTAACAGCGATGATAAGGATTTACGGAGGCTATCCGGAGGGAGTTTCTTGGGCTATTCTTTTAATGAACCTAACGGTTCCTTTGATAGAAAAGGCTACTATTCCAGTAAGTTTCGGAGGGGGGAGGAAACGGAAAAATGCGTGATATGATAAAATCAACCTTAACACTTCTTGTTATTTCTTTTTGTGTGGTTCTTGTTGTCTCTTTTGTTAATATGATAACTAGTGATATTATAGCAGAACGTGAACTTGAAAACACTTTAGGGAGTATGACCGAGGCTTTATATACAGCTACTCGTTTTAACCAAGTACCTGAAGAAATAAATGAGTTTGTAGAAGAGGATAAAATAGTACAAGCTGTTTATGTAGGTTATGATGATGATGATAATTTTAAGGGTTTAGTTTTTGATAATATTACTAATGGATATGGTGGAGAGATGCAAGTAATTGTTGGTATAAAGGAAAGTGGCGAGGTTTTAGATGTAATACTTGGACAAAACTCAGAAACCCCTGGGCTTGGAAGTTTAGTTGGAGAAAAAACTTTTAAAAGTCAGTTTGTGGGTAAAGACGTTTTTGAAAACACCTTAAACGTTGTAACATCAACACCAGAGTCTAAATCTCAAGTTGAGGCTGTAACGGGTGCAACTGAAAGTTCTCAAGCTATGAAAGAGGCGGTTAATGCCTCAAGTACACTTGCTCAAAAAATTATTGCACAAGGAGGTTTTTGATAAATGAGCATTGTAAAGGTTTTAAAAAATGGAATACTCGATGAAAATCCAGCTTTTAGATTAGTATTAGGGATGTGTCCTGCATTGGCAGTAACGACATCTGCTATAAATGGTATTGGTATGGGTATTTCTACAATGGCAGTTCTTCTAGGCTCAAATGTTGTAATATCGATTTTAAGAAATGTAATACCAAGCAAGGTTAGAATACCTGCTTTTATAACAATAATAGCTGGATTTGTTACAATTATACAATTATTACTTAAGGCATATGTTCCAGCATTAGATGAAGCGTTAGGTATTTTTATACCTTTGATTGTTGTAAACTGCGTTATTTTATCTAGAGCGGAAGCTTTTGCCTCTAAAAATAAAGTATCATCTTCTATATTAGATGCTATAGCAATGGGGTTAGGGTTTACATTCGCGCTTTTTGTTTTGGGCGCTTCGCGAGAGTTATTAGGAAATGCTACATTATTTGGATTTACCATTTTTGGGGATTCAGTTAGTCCTGCTTTAGCAATGCTTCTTCCTCCTGGTGGATTTTTGATATTTGGGATTATCATGGGTATTATAAATAAATTTTCTTCTGTGAAATTAAATCCTACTGGTTGTGCTGGTTGCCCAGGTGGATGTAAGAAGTTTTGTTCATAAACAGTAAATTTTGACTTTAAGGCGACTATGTGATTTGAATTATAATGAAAGAGGGGATATGAAAAATGTTAGAAGGAATTTTAACAGCGTTTTTATCAGCAGTACTTATTGAAAATTTAGTCCTTGTAAGGTTTTTAGGTGTATGTCCATTTTTAGGTGTATCTAAAAATATCAATACAGCTATGGGAATGGGTGGTGCTGTAATATTCGTTATGACTTTTGCGTCGGCAATTACATGGGTAGTGCAAAACTACGTGCTACAAGAATATGGTATCGAGTATCTTCAAACTATTGCTTTTATTTTAATAATAGCTACTTTAGTACAGTTTGTAGAAATGGTTATTCAAAAAACGAGTAAGTCGTTGTATCAATCATTAGGAGTTTTTCTTCCCCTAATTACCACTAATTGTGCAGTGTTAGGTGTGGCTATTATGAATGTACAAAGTGAATTAGCATTTTTTGATTCTTTGATATATGGAATGTTTGCAGGTGTTGGATTTACTCTTGCAATTGTTCTATTTGCTGGCATTAGAGAAAGATTAGAGTATTCAAATGTTCCCGAACCACTTAAGGGGCTACCAATATCATTAATAGCTGCAGCATTTGTTTCATTAGCATTTTTTGGTTTTCAAGGTATGATTTAGTTAACACGAGAAAGGGCGGGTATGATAATGGTTTCAGAAGTTTTAGTTGCAAGTTTAATTATAGGTGGAATGGGAGGCGCTTTAGGGCTTGGGTTATCCTTAGCATCTAAGTTGTTTCACGTTGAGGTAGATAAAAGGGTTTCGAAAGTTAGAGAAGTTTTGCCTGGTGCTAATTGTGGCGCTTGTGGCTTTGTAGGATGCGATGCATTTGCAGAGGCTATTGTTGATGGAAGTGCTGAAGTTAACGCCTGCCCCGTTGGAGGTCAAAGTCTAACGGAGAAACTCGCTGAAATAATGGGTGTGGAAGCAAGCAGTTCACCAAGTGTTGTAGCTAGAGTTTTGTGTAATGGTAGATGTAGTATAAGTTTAGAAAAATATAACTATACAGGGATGGATGATTGTGCATCTGCCGCAGCTATCTTTGGGGGTCATAAAGCGTGTTCATATGGTTGTTTAGGGCATGGTAATTGTGTTAGAGCATGTCCTTTTAATGCTATATCTATTGTTGATGGGATAGCTAGAATAATTGAAGAGCGTTGTGTGGCTTGTGGAAAATGCTTAGCCGCTTGCCCTAAAGACCTTATTGAGTTTGCTTCTAAGGACAAAAATTATGCTGTTTTATGTCGTTCAAAAGACAAGGGGCCAATAACTAAAAAGAACTGTCAAGTAGGTTGTATAGGATGTAGATTATGCATGAAAGCATGCCCTAGTGATGCTATTACAATGGATGGGTTTTTAGCACATATTGATACTCAAAAATGTACTAATTGTGGAGAGTGTGAAAAAAAATGCCCAACGAAGGCAATTAGAAAAATAGATTCTTTGATTACTGTTTATAGTGACTAAAAGCTTTAGTATTTAGTAGGATTAATTAAAAGATCTAAATAGGGGGTGAAGATGTGACTAAAAACTTATTTACGGCAAGTTATGTAGAAAAAGAAACCCTTCTTCATAAGCTAAATCCGCTGGTTAAATTTTTTATTAGTTTTGGTTTCGCTGTTTTTATATTCACATCAAGTTCTCTTATGTATCTTTTAATATCTCTATTTGGGGTAATTTTATTATCAAGTTATGTTGGACTTAGAATAAGAAACTATATAAAGATAATAAAGATAACACAGATTTTTATCTTTTTTTCTTTTTTTTCTGCCTTTCTTAGAAACACTTATCCTTACGCTTATAGATTTTTTGTTTTTACCATTTCGAGTAGTAATTTAGATCTAGCTATCACCAATTCTCTTAAAATAATAACACTTGCTATTTTATTTCAAGTGTTATTTGCATCTACTAAGATTGAAACTATATTGAAAAGTTTTGAGAGCCCACATAAACAGAAAAATCAAAGAAAAAACAGATTTGTTAATCTTATCATGATATCTATGTTAGCCATTCATTTTATTCCTATTATTATTAATGAATTTATAAAACTGAAAAATGGGGAGAAGAATTTAGCGATTAAAAAACATAGATTTGACTTTTTAACGCCTATTAAAAATTATATATCTGTTTTGCCACCAGTATTTAAAAATACATTGGTTGAGAGTGAAAAAGTTTCAGAACAGATAGATAAAAGCTCATATCATGAGTTTTTTGAGGCAAATAAAAACTAGGTTTTCACCCGCTAAATTCCCTTGCTTTCATAGCAGATGAAGATATAGGTGAAGGGCAATAGTTTTAAATAAATCAAATTAAATTTAAAGGAATGATTAAATGGAAAATATACCCAAAGTATTATCGATAAACGACATGTCAGGAATCGGTAGGGTGGCACTGTCATGTTCAATCCCAATCTTATCAGCTATGAAAATTCAACCAATTGCATTACCAACAGTTTTGCTTTCCACTAGTACAGCATATAATGATTTTACTTATCTTAAACTAACTGAAAATATGAAGCAAAACACTTCCCATTGGAAAAAACTTGATATTCACTTTGATGGAATAATGACGGGTTTTATTGGTGATGTTGAACAAGTTAAGGTTGTTGCAGACACTATTGAGGCATTTGGAAAGAATAAACCTCTTGTTTTAGTAGATCCAGTTATGGCTGATGAAGGGAAACTATATAGTGTTTATAATGATAGCTTTGTTAATTCTATGCGAAAACTAATTTTAAAAGCAGATGTAATTACTCCAAATGTTACCGAAGCTTCCCTTTTATTAGAAGATAATGCTGATTTAGATAATTTATCTGAAGCTAAGGTTAAAAAGTGGGCTAAGGATTTATCAAAATTAGGGCCTAGTATTGTTATAATTACAAGTGTAAGGGATGAATTAAGCGATAAAAACATTTGTGTACTAGCATATGATAGTAAAAAAGATTTGTATTATAAAGCTACTTCCAAATTAATTCCAATTTCTTATCCAGGAACGGGTGATACTTTTACTAGTGTGGTTATGGGAGCTTTAATGAAGAATTATTCACTTCAAGAAACTTTAAATTTAGCAGTTGAATTTATGAGTAATTCTATACAACAAACGTATAACGCGGGCACAGATATTCGAGAAGGCATATTGTTTGAAAATTCATTAGATTTATTAATGGATTAATTAATCTAATGGTTTACGAGACATTACCTTTGTGTTCTTGTTGACAAATTTTGCTGAATGATATATCTTTTATAAGAATGTAGTAGAATTTTGGTGAGAGTGGAAGATTAAGTTATTCTTTGGTTTCAGGGTGAAAAATCGTGAAGTTTATTTGTTAGGAGGTATACAAATGAAAAGATGTTTGTGGTTATTATTAATTATTATACTAGTGGGGTGTTATCAAGAAACTGATAGAACTACTTTCGTAGGTACTGTAGAAGAGGTTAATGAAAAAAGTATTTTGGTTACAGTTTTAGATGATTTAGATTTTGATATAGCGAGAGTTGGAGTAAACGAAAAGACAGAGTTTGAAGAAATTTTCTATGATGATGTCAAGGTTGGAGATGAGCTGGAAATTACAATATTTTCAGAAATAAGAGAAAGTTATCCTGTTCAAGTAACAGCTAAGAAAATCAAACTAAATAGTGGTGCTGAAGTGGCGCGTTATAAAAAAATTTCAGCTGAGGAAGCAAAAAAGATTATAGATGAAGAAGATCCAATTATATTAGATGTTAGAACAATTGAGGAATATGAAGACTCTCACATACCCAATTCTTTACTTATTCCTGATTTTGAGATTGAAAAGCTTGCACCAGTTGAAATAGAAGATAAGAATGCTAAAATACTTTTATATTGTAGAAGTGGTAACAGGAGTAAATCAGCTGCAAAAAAATTAATTGATCTAGGATATACAAATGTTTATGACTTCGGGGGAATAATAGATTGGGAATATGAAGTCGTTAATTTTTAGTAATGAAGTGATGGTGTGAAAAACGTCAAGAAGGCTAAAAAACTTTTTTGAAAGTGTTCCAAACTAAGAGCTATAATGATTTATAGCTCTTAGTTGTTTAGAGACACCTGAATTGTAAATTTTGGTGTGTAAATTTGGGGAAAATGGTGGATTCGTTTTGAAGAATGTAGTGGAATTTTTTAGAGGCTAAAATTCTGTCAAAACGCTTGATTTGAGTGCTAGTCAATAATCTCTTCACTAATAATTTCCGTATCTTCTTTAGTCATTTCTGCTAGAGAGTTTAAAATATCCATTTCTTCTTCATCCGAAATTTCTTTTTCATTTTGTTCTGATAATAACTTTACGCGCAAATATAAATTTTGTTTACTTTCTTTCTCTATATATTCAGACATTGCTTTGCTTATAAGTTTGCTAATGCTTTCATTATTTAATCCGGACAATACATCAAACTTACTCCATAAGTTACCATCTACCATAATGTTCTTTCTCATCAACATATAATCGCTCCTTTCGTGTTTGGGAATTTGATCCCACTTCCATCATAAATACTAAGCAACTTTACTCATAATTCTATTTAAAAACTCAATCTCTGAAAGGACACATCGAATTTCTTCAACCTGTCCTTTTCTAATCATATGCATTATCGGTATTTGTCAAATTGTTTCTTTTGCTGTTTTGAAACTTTTGAACCCAAGCATTGGTTTTAAGTAGAACGCCTATTTTAGGGTTCTTCTAAAATAGTGCGTATCACTTTCTTTAGCACTATCTACAGTGATTTCAGCCTCGTTAAAGAAATCCAACTGTCCT
>CAZTHU010000130.1:0-4750 GCA_964613575.1 uncultured Eubacteriales bacterium
CCCCCATTTAACTTTTTTCTAAGTATAAGTTTATTACAACTTATCTAAAAGTCAATAAATTTTTTAATATTTTAAATATCAACTTAGCATGGGATGTTTTATCACAACTACATAAAAAAACCCCAATTTTATTGAACTATTCAACCAATCAGAGTTTTAAATTTTTACCCACCACATATCACATCACTTAATTCCCGATTTTTCAATTGCATAAGAATCTAAAAATTATGACTTTTTAGAATACTTGTCAATTACGTCTACTAACAAATTAGGATCTACAGGTTTTGTTAAACACTCATCCATCCCTGCCTCTATACATTTTTCATCGTCTCCAATCATCGCATACGCCGTTAATGCAATGATTGGAGTATGCTTACCGTTATTTCGTTCTATTTCACGAATTTTTCTAGTTGCATCATAGCCATTTATAATAGGTAACTGACAATCCATAAGTATTAAGTCATATTCTTTATTGTTATAAGCCTCTATTGCTTCTTGTCCATTTATTGCAATATCATGATAAATGTTTTTAGTTTTTAATAATTTACTAACATATTCTTCATTTATTTTATCATCTTCAACTACTAATATCTTTATTGAACTATCAATCTGAGCGGGCTTTTTTTCACTTTTCAAAACCGTACTTAAACAATTTAAAAGCTCATTTCTTTTAACTGGCCTAGTTAAAGCTCCTTCAAAATTTTGATTTTTATCCTTTATTAAATCCTGTGGTATAACTGATGGGTTTATAATAATTAATGGAATATCCCTTGTTGATTTAATAGCTTTTATTGCAGCTTTAAATTCATTAATATCCATACTAGATAAATCGGAGTCAATTAAAACAGAACTATAATTCATGCTCTTATTATCTGCAAGTTTTGTTATTGCTTTTACTGCATTTTGAGCTTCATCAACAATACATCCTACTTCTTCAAGATGTAATCTTAGAATACTCTTAATGTTATTATTCTCATCTATAATTAATAATCGCTTACCCTTAAAAATAGAAATTTCAGGTTCATTTTCTTGCAGAGCATCTGCTAAATGAAACTTAATATTAAAAACAAAAGATGTACCTTCACCTTCCACGCTCTTTACATGTATATTTCCACCCATTTTCTCAACAATAGATTTACAAATAGCTAACCCTAAGCCAGTTCCGCCATACTCTCTAGTTGAAGAATTATCTACTTGCATAAACGGCTGAAATAAGTTCTCAATGCATTTTTCTTTAATTCCAATCCCAGTATCTGCAACTGTAAACGAAACTTCATAGTTATTCGACTCACAGTTTTCAAGCTTAACATCAATGCTTATACCACCTTCATGAGTGAATTTTAAAGCATTACTTAACAGATTGTTCATTATTTGCTTTAATCTAATAGGATCACCCATTACAGATTGACTAATTTTAGAATCAATACTTAAATGAATATCTAATCCTCTTTGTTCACATGTAACCATAAAAGGCGCTACAACTGTTTCTATTTCACTTTTTAAATCAAAAGATATATTGTCAATTTCAATTTTCCCAGATTCTATTTTCGATATATCTAAAATAGAATCTATTACATTTAGCAATATTTTCGTTGATTCTTTTATAAAGTCTATGTACTGTTTTTGATCTTCATCAGTATCCGTCATTTCTAGCAATTGCAAAAACCCCGATATACCGTTAATAGGCGTTCTTATTTCATGACTCATAGTTGCAAGAAACTGATTTTTTGCAATACTAGCTACTTGCGCTTTTTCATTAAGTACTATTAATTCTTGTTCCCTTTCTTTAAGATATGTCTCAAGTAATTTTCTTTCATGTATATCTATTCCTATAGCTAAAATAGCTGGTTTGTCATACTCCGGCTGATAATAGGGTATCCTTATACATCTAAACCACCTACTACTTCCGTCTTTTTGCGGCAAAAAGAAGTCGTCACAAACTTCATTTCCATTTTTAAAAATTTCCCTATCTTCCGTTTTCCATCTTGCCAATAAATTCTTATCATAGATTAAATCCTTATCATATTTCCCCACAATATCGTCGATATTTAGTTCTAAACTAGTAATTATATCATAAGAATGTGTTTTATTACTAAATAAAAACTTCCCATCAATATCCTTAACAACAATAAGCATAGGCAAAGAATCTAATAAATGTTTTAGTTGCTGATTTAACATTGAAGTTTGTAATCCTGTATTTAATTCTCGTGATACATTTTCAATATATGTTACAAAATAATTTTTTTTAGGTGAAATTACAGTTACTCTATAACATTGTTTTGTTTTTTTGGAAAAGAGGTTAGTTTCTTTTTTCTCACCGCATAATTCTATATCTTGATATAACTTTATCCAGTCAAAATTATCATCAAATACGCAGGAGAGTATGTCATTAATGTTTTTACCTTGAATGTTAGAATTATTCATTCCAACAAAATTTCCAAAGCTATCATTAACCTCAATAAATTCGCAATCAATTATCATCCCTGCATCGTTACATATAGCTTTACTATATGCACATCCAATAGGAGACAATTGAAACGCTGATTTTAAAAATTCTTCATTCATTTTTAGTCTACTCCCTTCCTTGGTATGTATTCTTCGCTACTATATACTTAACGTGATATTTGCTTCCTACAAGACACGTATCAATGCATGGTTGCGCAGTAACACATCAAGATTTTTGTTTGTACCAATTCAATATGGCCCCACCATAACCAGCTCCTCCACCATGACCAAACATTAATATACTGTCACCTTCCCTAAGTCTATTGCTTTTGTAAGCAGTATATAGATTCATAGGTAAATTCACAGCTCCCATATTTGAAAACTTCAAAATATTATCTTCCACATTTTCCATTGACACTTCGAAAATTTTTGCACATACTTGTGAATACCAAACCATCGCAGCATTAGTCACCATAAAGTCAACTTTTTTTGTAATATAGCCGTGGTTTTCAAATTCTTTCTTAATTATTTCACTCCAAAAGGGAATTTTCAACATTAAAGTTCTTGCTTTATCAATATCATTAAATGTAAAAAAAACTTTTTCATTTGATTGTTTTTCTTCAAAATCAAACAAAGGTGTTGGGCTCCTCAACGGAGCCCTTCTCCTTACTAACATAGTATTATAAAAATCAGTTTCAAATTTATGACGGAGAATTTGCAATCCTTTTTCTATATTACAATCACTTAATACGACAGCCACAGCACCATCACCTGCAATAGTCGACACCGAAGAGGTATAGTCCATTATAGAAGAATATTTTGTCGAAACAAATATAAGAATATTCTTCATTGTTCCATTTTTTATATATTGAAAAGCTATATCTAACATCACAAGAAAACTATGACATATTGCGCTAACCTCAAAGCACATTGCGTTAATAAGACCTAATTCATGATGCACCTTGTAAATATTAGGTGGATTAATTCTATCAGGAGGCAAAGAAAACCCCATTAATAAATCGATTTGTTCGGGTTTAAGCTGAGCATCTTCCAATGCCTCTTTACAAGCTATTACCTCCATTTCTGATGGAGGAATATGCGAAACACGTCTCTCCTTCATACCCACAAAAGGATCTCCCACTAATTTTTTCAATTCTTCTTCTAATAATGGGTGTGTATCAACTACAGAATCGCTTTGATTCTGTTTTTTTAAATGTAAGAAATTTTTATGTTTTGTGTTCTTAGACCTATTCCATTGTTGGATAATATCAGCTGACCAGTAATCATTTGTTCTAATTTCATCTGGAATATAAGCACCTATACCTACTATAGTAGCGCTTTTTTGGGTTTCTAACAAAATCATCATTCCCTTCAACTCTTGAAAATATATTGCAAAAAAATTTACAGTTACATTGATCTTCTTAACGTGTCAAGCCTAGCCTTAATAGGTGATTTTTCGGAATTATCTGTTACAATTTCAACGATTAATGGCTCATACAACCCATTTTTTATTTGGTTAAGCAAATCTAAATCTTCAATTTTTTCAATAATAATACTATTCAAACCCATTGATTTCGCAATGCCAGCTATCGATATATTCTTCCACTTAAAGTTACTAAGTGAACGTTTATACAAACCCATATGACCATTTTCAACAAGACTCAACATTGAATTATTAATCACAAAGTAAATTATTGGCAACCTATGTTCTTTAGCTACAAGTATTTCCATTCCGTTCATGAAAAATGATCCATCTCCAACAATAACTGCAGTTTGATATTCAGGTAATGCTAGGTGTGTTCCTATTGCTCCACCTATGCCTATGCCCATACAAGCGTTATTAATACTAACATCTAATCTCACATTATCAATAATAGGTAAGTATTTAATAATATATAACAAATACTCTCCAATATCTCCGACAAATATAGTTTTGGATGGAAGAAAATCCATAATTTTTTCTGAAAATTGTCTTACAGAAACTCCTGTATGATTTTTTATATAAGGGGAATTAAATTTTGATGGTTTACTAATTGTATTATTTTTAGCCTCACATTTGTTTAATATCTCTGGTAAAGCTAACTTTAAATCATGATGAACAGGATTGTTTGCCGTAAAGATTTTATTTAATTCTCTGATGTCCCAGTCTATATGAATTATTTTTTTGTTTTTAAACAAATCATCTTTCATATCAAGTATGCTACATTCACCTAACGCTGAACCCAAAACAAGAACACATGTTGCACAATTCTCTTTAACAAATCTAACCTAAATACCCGAAAATATTATACACAGGTATAAAATC
>CAZTHU010000130.1:4760-6210 GCA_964613575.1 uncultured Eubacteriales bacterium
TGTCCTGTGTATAATTTTTTCGGGAGATAAGGATCTAACTGTTTCATCTGCTCCTGCAAAACCGTAGTTTCCCATATATAGTTTGAACTGTTCATCAATAAATCCTTTGCCTCTCGGAGTTGCAATTATTGGCCAATTCAATTTCAAACTTAGTGATTTTATTTTTTCAACGTAATCTATTGCACCTCGTCCATATAGAATAATTCCCATTTGTTCTTCGTTAATTGTTTTTATTGCGTCATTCAAAGCATCATCATCATACGTTTTATTTACCGTTTTATAACTATGATAATTGAGCGAATCAAAATTTTCAATATTGACTTTCAATGACTGTACATCAATTGGTATTGATAAATGCACTGGGCCAAACGGTGGAGCCAATGCTATTTTTAAGGCTTTACAAAGCTCACTCATAACACTTGTTTCATCTTCTATCAGCTTACTATATTTTGTTATTGGCTTTACAATTTCTACAGAATTTACATTTTGCATTGCACCTTTTTGATTTTTCACCCTACTTGCATTACCGGTGATAACAAGCAACGGTGTTTTGTTAACATATGCTTCAGATATTCCATTAATTGCATTATTTATCCCAACTGAAGACGCTAAAATACTAACCCCAATTTCTTTTGACATTTCAGCGTATTTTACCGCTGAAAAAACAGCACCTGCTTCGTTTTTAAACATAAAAAGCTCTATATTCGAATCAACAAGCGCATCATAAAAGCCTGCTGTGGTAGCAGATGGCAGTCCAAATACGTATTTTACATTTAACTTCTCTAGATACTTAATCATATAATCAACTATACGCATTCTCTTAACTCCTGAAAATTATTTTTAGGTTCTCATGAAAAACTCACTAAACCTAAATTTTCATAGCCTTCCAAATAAATAAAGTTTTTACGATTTATAGTATATATTAATTTTTTCAAAATTTCTAGTGTTATTTTTAAAAAAATACCCATCTTTAGAAATTATCACGTTACAGCTCGGATATGTGTATATAAACAGAAATCTTAGTTATACTTTACATAGAGTGCCTCTCCACCTGTAGAGGCGGGAGTATTAGAAATGGTAAGAATCTCATAAACAGATACTACTTACATTTATACATTACATCGTGTCATAGTGGTATAACTTCTTTTTTACTCCACAACAACAAATGTTACCACAAACAAAGGACAAGATAACACTCTCGCCCTTTGTTCAAATTCTATTAAGATAAAAAATAATTAAGCCTCTTGTTTCGTCTCATCTTTAAGCTAAGAATCTTCTTTATTCCCATCAACATCCCTGTTTTCAGTTTGCTTAACACCTTCATTAATATTAGCTTTATCGTCGTTTTCGCCTCCATCGCTAACTACTTGTTCTTCGCCCACCTCTAAATCAGCTTCTTTTGCATTCTTTATACTAAGTCCAATTTTCCTAGCATTCAAGTCAATATCTG
>CAZTHU010000131.1:0-6155 GCA_964613575.1 uncultured Eubacteriales bacterium
CAACGTCATAAAGATATTTAGTAGTAGTATCCTTACGAAAAATTGAATGTGTTTGATTTTGAGGTAAGTGTAAATTATTATATATATTTTCATCTTTTGGGCTTTCTTGAATAATGCTACCTATGTGTTTTTCAAAAAATGAGTTGTTTTCATTTTTACTTGGAAAAATACTTTTAAAAACACTAACAAAAAATGAAATAAACAATAAGAAAACAAAAACTATTGGATAAATAATAAAATCAAAGAAAATCTTGGGTTTTTTACCTTCTATTAAGTATTCAAAATCCAACATCTTATTTTCAAAATATGTAACAAATCCATTTAACAAAAGCATAAAATCACCTCCATCTCAAAATCAACTTCCAAATATATCCACATGCTCCAGTTCATACCCTACTATAGTACCATCATCTTCTAAGTAAGCATGAAATACAAGCCCCTTCCCTTCCACAAAATGACGTTCCTCTTTATAAAAATCATCCGGTTCATAATTTATATCAAAAAATTCTCGCGTATTAATAGCATACCTTACAATGTATTTTTTCGCTCCACTTTCTAACTCTGATATATCAACAATAACAGCCTTCATCAAAGATTCATCACTAGAAGGCGGGAAATCTACATACTGCTCCCAAGTTGTTCCAACCTCTAGTGGTCCTCTTAAAACCACTAAATCCTTTATATAATCAGGATGATACTCTTGTCTATTTGTAACCGTCAATCTAACACCATCTTTATCTATATTGTATGTATAATGAAAAACGGGATTTTCTTCAAACATATTCTTTGTTTGCCCTATTCCATTTATCATAACCTTTTCATCTTCTTCGTGTATAACAACATTCCTTTGCCTAAAGCCCTTTCCTTCCGCTCCTTCATAAAAAAACTCCAGATCAATTTGAGGTGGGAAGATCTTTTTAAATTCCTCAATATCTATAGCGCTAGAGTCTGTCAATGTCTTTTCAGGGCGTCCATAGTTTACATTAGAAAACTCTTTGTCATCTTCAAAGGATATACCTTGACTAACCTCGCTATCTTCTTCTGAAATTTCTTGAGAATCATCCCCTTGCACATCCTCGTTTATTTGAACTGACTCATTACAACCAGCAATAATAACTACCATAACTAATATCCCCAACAAACTAACCACCATAACAAATTTTTTCTTTAGCATAGTAAACCTCCATAAAAGTTTATTTTTTCATACATACTAAACTACAAAAATCATTATAAACAAAAATCAAATACTATAGAGCGTTATCCATGTGACATATCATCGCTTATGCTAGTACAGTAGGAAAAAACCCTTAACTCTATAAATTCTTAAAAGCCTAAGCCTTTTTTTGAATTGTCATAAATTCTTTCATGTACATATATAAAGCATATAGTGTTGCAGCTACAGCAATCAGAAATACACCATTTATAACAAAGTGAATATAGCCTATTTCTATACCAAGAATCTTAAATGATATAGTAGATAGTATCGCTGTATAAAATAAAACTGTGGCTAGTTTTCCATACATATTAGACGATATTACCACTTGCCCATTTCTATAAAGAATAAACGCACCTAATCCAAGCATCAATTCCTTTATAACCACAACAGCTATTATAACAAATGGTATCATCAAATTATATGTTAAAACCGCAATCGCAGTAGCCTGAACTAATTTGTCTGCAATAGGGTCTAAAACTGTTCCAAGTTTAGTTATCATATTATATTTTCTAGCTATATATCCATCTAATACGTCTGTAATGCCTATTACTAAAAGCATTACAAATGCCTCTTTATAACTATTTGCAAACAATAAATACCCAAAAACGGGGACTAACAACAATCTCATAGTAGTAAGCATATTTGGAATCTGCAAATCCACACCACCTAAAAATTAATAAAATACTCTTCATTTCCTATATTTTAGCACGCTAAATCATCTTTGGCAACGTTTATTACTAATTCTACTAGCTATATCTAAAAGTTTTTCTCTAGTATTTAGGCTTGGATCTTTTACTACCATCTCTAGCAATTTTTTCAACGTATCCCCCAACATTTTACCCTCAGTTAACCCTATTTTTTTCAAGTCATCCCCATCTATAGCCATTTGCTTTAATGAAAAGCATTCTTCGTTTTGTTCAATCTCCCCTATCAAATTTAAAATTTCTTTCTCATTTTCAATGCTAAATCTTTCAACCCCCTTACTTTTAGCACTATCATCTGCAACCTTAAGCTTTAACAGTTTTTTCAAATTAGTCTTTCCGATAGTAGACAATAAATTCCTTAAACTTCTTTTATCTATATTAATTTTCTTATCATGATTTTTTATCAAAATTAAAACAGTCTCTATTAACTTGTTATCAAATCTATAGTGTTTTAAAACTTCCCTTGATATTTCATATCCCTTTTCAACATGCCCTTTAAAATGATCGAATCCATCTTTTCCAACTGTTTTCGTTAAAGGTTTACCAATATCATGCAAAAGAGCCGCCCATACTAAATCCTCGCTTTTTTCTACTCCTTCGACTACCAAAATAGTATGTCTAGCTACATCATATAAATGACACGTATGATTTTGAGAAACATTAAAGCAATCGTTAAACTCAGGTAATACATGCTTTAAAAGGTTTGTTTTATACAAATCTTCTAGTTTTCTTGCATCTATTAATAAAATCTTCGTTAGCTCCTGTCTTATCCTCTCAACGCTTACATTTAATATTTTTTGTGCATTTTGAGCTATTTCACAAAAAGTATCATCATCTATTACAAATTCTAATTTAGCCGAAAGCCTTATAGCTCTTAACATCCTTAATGGATCTTCTAAAAATCTTTGTTTTGGATTTAAAACAGCTCTAATAACTTTCGCTTGTAGATCTTTTTCACCTCCAAAAGGATCTATCAAAAAACCATCTAGGGTATATGCAATTGCATTTATAGTTAAGTCTCTTTTTGCTAAGTCATTTTTAATATCTGAATCAAACAAATCCCCACTATCACTTTTTAGCGTTGTTACTTCATAATTGATACCGTTTATAACAACAATTATAGTCCCATGCGAAACTCCAACATCAATCGTCTTTTTAAATGTACTTTGTATCTCTTTTACAGATGCACTAGTAGCAACATCCCAATCTTTTGGCACCTTGCCCAACAATAAATCCCTAACGCAACCACCTACTACATAACCTTGATGACCATTTTTTTTAAGAGTTTCCAAAATACACTCTACATCTTTAGGTAATTTAAACTTCATGAGTCATAATACTCCTTAGTTAAATAATTCTCACATGCAACTACTTTACCACTCTTTAAATAATATCTAGGAACTCTTCTTGAAACCATGCATGTAATTTCATAGTTTATAGTACCTAATGCTTTTGCTAAATCCTCAACTTCAATACTTCGGTTTTGCGACTGACCAAAAATAACAACCTCATCACCCACTTTTATCTCTCCCTTTATATCAGTGGAATCAACCATACATTGATCCATGCATATCTTCCCCACAATAGGGGCTATCTCATCATTAACTATTATACCTGCTTTATTAGTTAAACTCCTAGATAAACCATCGGCATATCCTATTGGTATAGTTATAATCCTGCTATCTCTAGCAGTTTTATAAATCCCTCCATAACTTATTTTCACACCTTTTTTAACATAATTAACATTTGCAACCTTAGATTTTAAGGTCATCACAGGCTTTAAATCAATTTTTTTACCATTCACTTCATCCATTGGATACATTCCATACATTGATAGTCCAACTCTAATCATATCTAGATGCATTTCGGGGTACATGATAGTTGCCGCACTGTTACAAACATGCTTTATTGGTATTTTAACATCTTGTTCTTCAAGCTTTTTAACAACCTGCATAAATCGTTCAAACTGCATCTTTGTATAATCAGGCAATTTTTCATCAGCGCATGCTAAGTGTGTATACATTCCTTCAATTTCAAGTCCTTTTAATTTTGTCAAAAACAATGTATCTTCAACACCATTTCTATAATCAAACCCCAACCTAGTCATTCCTGTATCTAATTCTATGTGAATCTTTACTTTCTTTCCATTTTCCAAGGCTTTTTTTGATAAAATTTCAGCTAAGCTCTTATCAAAAACCGTCACAGTTATATCGTTTTTAATAACTTCTTCACATCTATTATAGCTTATTGTACCAAAAAGTAGTATGGGTATTCTAATTCCTGACTTTCTTAGCTCTATAGCTTCGTCTAATGAAGCTACAGCTAAATAATCAATTCCGCTATTTTCTAAAACCTTTCCCACCACAACACTTCCATGCCCGTAAGCATTAGCCTTTATTACAGCCATAATTTTTGTTTGTTCTTTATTCTCATCAGAAACCTTGTTTTCTGTAAGCTTTCTAAAAGCCTTGTAATTATTAGTTAAGTTATCTAAGTTTACCTGCGACCAAGTTCTGTCAAAAAAAACTTTATTTACCACACGCAACAACCTCACTCCCCAATTCATTATTTTGCTTTTCAAAGGGTTTATTTTTTAACTTTTTTAGCTCAAATTTAAGCATTAAACCTGAAATAACCGTAGATAAAATATCCGCTAAAGGAAATGAAATCCAAATAGCTAATAATTCGTTTTGGGGAAATATCGCTGGCAATATAAAGACAATCGGAATAAATAGGATAATTTGTCTTAGCAATGCTAAAAGCAATGACTGTTTTGCTTTACCTACAGATTGATAAAATGCAGTCCCCGCTATTTGAATACAAACTACAGGTAAAAAGAACAAAATAATCCTCATAACAGAGCTTCCTTCTTCTATAATGCTTAAATCCGTAGTAAAAATCCCCATAAGTCGATAAGAAAATCCTTGTGCTAAAATCCAGCTAACAATAGCTATTGACCCCATAGAAATAATCGATAGGTTTATAGTCTTTTTAACCCTCTCCATCTTTTTCGCTCCATAATTATATCCTATTATTGGTTGCATACCTTGTACCACACCAAACATTGGTAAAAAGAAAAATATCAAAAGTCTATTTACTATACCCATAATAACGATAGCATTATCTCCACCATAAACTCTAAGTAGATTATTTACAACTATAGCCACAATACTTGTTGAGATTTGCCTTACGAACACAGATATACCGATTGCAAAGATTCTTTTTTGTATCTCTAAATCAAATTTTATATCTCTTAGCCTTATTTTAAAATTAGTATTATTGCCATAAATATACATAACAATATATGCAAACGATATGAATTTAGAGATTATTGTAGCCCAAGCAGCCCCTTTTATTCCCAAACCAAGCGTTGGTATTATAATGTTAAAACCAAATAAGTTAAAGCTTAAGTTCTCATATATAAAAATTGGATCTAAGAAAATATTAATTACCGTTCCTAGAATCATAGTAATCATAGCGGCCTTAGCATGCCCTTCTGCCCTAACGATACTATTTAATACTACGGTAAGCGAAAAGAATATGCTTCCACTAAATATAATAACAATATAGTCTCTAGCATAAGGGTATAGCGAGGGTGTTGCTCCAAATAGATACAAAACTTCCTCCACAAAAACAAGGCCTAATACACTTGCTAAAATACTTAGCGTTACAATAGAAAAAAGCGCATTGCCAACAATTTTTTTTGCGCGCTCGTCATTTTTTTCACCTAATGCAATCGAAAATACCGATGCTCCACCTACTCCAATTGCAAATGCAAAAGACATAAAAACCATATATACAGGAAATGCAATTGCAAGACCACCAATTGCATCTACACCTGCACCTCTACCAACAAAAATAGTATCAACTATATTGTAAACCGCTCCAACCATCATCCCAACCGTAGCAGGAACAGACATCTTAAAAAGCAACTTCCCAACACTTTCATCCCCAAGGCTTGCTGTTTGAACATCCATATAATCCTCCACTTTAGCATATTCCACACTATACATGCTTAAAACTTTGAAAGTACGTACCTTCAATTTTATCACAGTTAAGGCAAAAATCAAGAAAAAAGATAACTGAGTTTTTTGCTTATAAATTGCAAGTTAAAGTGACGAAAAATTTCATGGTAAATGTTTCTTTCTATTTGAATAAATTCTTCTCCATAAAAATCAAACCCTTCAACTTATAAATTTATCTATATTCTATCATGGAAACATTTTTTGCAACAG
>CAZTHU010000132.1:0-6085 GCA_964613575.1 uncultured Eubacteriales bacterium
CATTCATCCACTCCCCTAAAGGGATAGTGGTTTTCTGCTAAGTTATTATAAAAAATATAGGAGGTTTGTTATGAGCACATTAAAAGGAGCATGTATTTTTGGACAATCTGGAGGACCCACATCCGTAATTAATGCTAGTGCAGCAGGTGTCTTTCAAGAAGCATTAAAGCAAGAATCTATAACTAAAGTTTATGGAGCAGCACACGGAATACGAGGAATACTTGACGAAGTTTTATATGACATGGAAAAAGAAGATCCATATGAAATTGAACTTCTAAAAACTACACCCTCATCTGCGCTTGGTTCAGTAAGGTATAAATTAAAACATTTTGACGAAGACGAGACTGATTATTTGCGGATTCTTGAGGTTTTTAAAAAATACAACATCAGATATTTTTTCTATAACGGTGGAAATGACTCGATGGATACCTGCAATAAGATAAGCAAGTACATGCAAAAATCAGGCTACGAGTGCAAAGTTATGGGAGTTCCAAAAACAATTGATAATGACCTGTGGGGAACAGACCACTGCCCTGGTTTTGGAAGTTCGGCAAAATATATCGCAACTTCTACCATGGAAATATATCACGATGCAAGGGTTTATGATACAGGAATGGTTACGATCTTGGAAGTTATGGGTAGAAATGCTGGATGGCTCACTGCCGCTACTTCTTTAGCTAGTCATTTTGGAAATGGCCCTGATCTTATCTACCTTCCAGAGCTTACATTCAATATAGAAGACTTTATAGAAAGAGTTAACTCTATCTATAATAAGAATAAAAAGGTTATTGTCGCTGTTTCAGAGGGTGTCAAAGATAAAAATGGAAAATACGTTCCAGAGGCTGTGTCAGAACTTTCTAAAGACTCATTTGGTCATTCTCAACTTGGTGGAACCGCATCTTTACTTGCAAACATTGTCAAAAACAAAATAGGATGTAAAGTTCGGGGTATTGAATTTAGCTTATTGCAACGTTGTGCTACCCAAAACGGGTCATTAACTGATGTAAATGAAGCTTATCTTGCAGGTCAAACTGCAGTAAAAGCTGCTATAGATGGTAAAACAGATTATATGGTAGCTTTTGAAAGGGAAAATTCAGCACAGTACAAATGTAATACTAAACTAATAAATCTAACAGATGTAGCAAACAAGGAACACACTGTTCCAAGAGAATGGATTAGCGAAGATGGAACTTCACTTAACAAGCAATTTATCGACTACGCACTACCTTTAATACAAGGTGAATCTAGACCACCATTTGAAAATGGCTTGCCAAGATTCTCTAAACTAAAAAAAATATCAGATAAATAAAAGCCCCAAGAATACGACAAAGGGTACGGTTTAGCAAATCTAAACCGTACCCTTTCGTTTTTCTACATCCTGTTTATCTCATCAATCAGTGTTTTAACAGCTTCTTCCTGAACAATTTTTTTAACTATTTCACCCTTTTTAAATAAAACAACATCACCCTTACCTCCCGCTATACCAATATCAGCCTCTCTAGCTTCCCCCGGTCCATTTACAGCACACCCCATAACCGCTACCTTTATATTCTTATTTATATTAGCAAGCTCCTTTTCTACCCCCTCAGCTATCGATATAAGATCAACTTGTGTCCTGCCACAAGTGGGGCAAGATATAAGCTGTGGTTTATCACTTAAATCAAGTGCACTTAGAATATCTTTTGCAGACTTTACTTCAAGAACTGGATCCGACGTAAGGGATACCCTTAAAGTATCACCTATTCCGTCTAATAACAAAGTTCCAATACCTATAGCAGACTTTATAGTTCCCATCCTCGGTGTGCCAGCCTCAGTTAATCCTAAATGAAGCGGATAATCTATTTTTTCTGAGAGCAATCTATAAGAATCTACATTTAACGAAACACTAGACGCCTTTATAGAAACTAGAATCTTCTCAAAATCAAGATCTTCTAAAATTTTCACATGCCTTAAAGCACTTTTAACAAGACCTTTAGCAGTAACGCTCCCATATTCTTCTAGTATATCTTTCTCAAGAGAACCTGCATTTACCCCTATCCTTATAGGAATATCCCTTAGCTTTGCCTCATCTACAACCTTTTTTACCTTCTCTATATCACCAATATTCCCAGGATTAATCCTTATCTTGTCAACACCGCTTTTCATGCTTTCAATAGCAAGTCTATAATCAAAATGAATATCTGCAACTATCGGTATATGAACATTTTTCTTTATTTTCTCAATACTTTTAGCTGCCTCTAAATCAACTACTGCAACCCTTGCCAACTGACACCCTGCCTCTTCTAACTCTAAAATCTGCCTTACCGTAGCATCTATATCTCTAGTATCAGTGTTAGTCATAGATTGAATAGAAATACTACTTCCCCCACCTATCTCTAAGTCTCCAACCCTTACCTTTTTAGTTATTTTTCTTCTCATAATAGCCTCCTAACCCTTATATGCCAATCAAATTCTCTTATTAGCAAAAACTAAGCTGATTAGTCTTTGTCATTCCCTCTAACGCACCCGAAACTTCCAAAATCTCTATGACGGTCTTACTTACCTTTGCCCTTCTGCTTACATCCTCTACGGATAAAAACTTTCCATTTTTTCTTGCTTGAACTATATTTTTAGCCGCATTATCACCTAAGCCCTGCAAAGAGTTAAACGGCAATCTTATACCCTCTTTTGTTAAGATAAACTTTGTTGCATCTGAATGATATAAATCTACGGGTAAAAAATTAATACCCCTAGCATACATCTCATTAACAACCTCCATGATCGTAAGTAGATTCTTCTCTTTTTGAGTCATCTCATTTCCCATTGCCTCATACTGTGCTATATGTTTCATTAGTTTTTCTTTGCCCATAGCCATAAGCATCGCATCAAATTCGGTTGCCCTAACAGTATAATAAGAAACGTAGAAAGCCTCTGGATAATAAACCTTAAACCAAGCAATCCTAAAGGCCATCATAACATAAGCTGCAGCATGTGCCTTCGGAAACATATACTTTATCTTGTTACAAGAATCTATATACCACTTAGGTATATTATTCTCGTTCATAATATCCAAATATTCTTCTTTTAAGCCCTTCCCCTTTCTAACATCCTCCATAATTTTAAAGGAAGTCTTTGGAGGAACGCCCCCATACATCAAGTAAAGCATAATATCATCCCTAGTACAAATAACCTCCGGCAAACTTGCAACACCTTCCCTTACTAAATCTTGTGCATTATTTAGCCAAACATCCGTGCCGTGGGATAAACCTGAAATCCTTATAAGCTCCGCAAACGTAGTAGGTCTTGTGTCCACCAACATCTGACGAACAAACTTTGTACCAAATTCGGGCACCGCAAAAGTTCCTACTGGGCTATTTATATCCTCTGGTGATACTCCCAGAGGCTCTGTACCCCTGAATATTCCCATCGTTTTTTTCTCTCCAATAGGAATGGTTGTAGCATCAACATTAGTTAGATCTTCAAGCATACGTATCATGGTAGGATCATCATGACCTAAAATGTCAAGTTTTAAGAGCCTTCCACTTATAGAATGGTAGTCAAAGTGCGTTGTTATAATTGTCGAATTGTTATCATTTGCAGGGCGCTGAATTGGACAAAACTCATATATATGCTTATCTTGCGGCACAATCATTACCCCTCCAGGATTCTGACCCGTTGTTCTTTTTACTCCTGCACAGCCCCTTACAAGCCTTGTTATTTCTGCATTTGTAACCTGCATATTTTTATCATCTACATACCCCTTTACAAAACCAAATGCTGTCTTATCTGCTATTGTTCCAATAGTTCCTGCCCTATAAACCTGCCCCTTACCAAAGAGATCCTCCGTGTATTGATGTGCAACTGGCTGATACTCACCAGAAAAGTTAAGATCGATATCAGGCTCCTTATCTCCCTCAAAACCTAAGAATGTCTCAAACGGTATGTCGTAGCCATCTTTTTTAAGTATTTTCCCACACTTTGGACAATTCTTTTCAGGAAGGTCAAACCCACACCCAAAAGACCCATCCTCAATAAATTCAGAATACTTACAATTTTCGCATATATAATGTGGAGGCAAGGAATTAACCTCTGTAATTCCAGCCATATTTGCAACGAATGAAGATCCCACAGACCCACGCGAACCAACCAAATATCCATCTTCTAAAGACTTCCACACAAGTTTTTGAGATATTATATACAAAACAGCAAACCCATTTGATATAATAGAATTTAATTCCTTCTCTAATCTTTTTTGAACAACCCCAGGTAAAACTTCTCCATAAATCTCCTTTGCTTTTTTCATTGTAATATTCGTAAGCTCCTCCTCCGACCCATCTATCATTGGAGGAAAAGTACCATCTGGTATCGGGAGAATACCTTGAACTCTATCGGCAATTTTATTTGTATTCTCTACAACCACATCATAAGCATCATCACCAAGATAATCAAACTCAGCCAACATTTCATTTGTCGTCCTAAAATAAAGTGGAGCCTGATTATCTGCATCTTTAAAACCTTGTCCAGCCATCAAAACTCTTCTAAAAACCTCATCTCTAGGTTCTAAAAAGTGCACATCGCATGTTGCTACCACAGGTTTTCCCATCATTTTTCCTAGTTCTACAATTTTTTTATTTATATTCTTTAGCTCCGCCTCATCCTTAACTAATTCTTTTTGAATCAAGAATTTATTATTCCCAATTGGCTGAATCTCAAGATAATCATAAAGAGAAGCTATTTTTTGTATCGTCGTATCATCTTTTTTTTCTAAAAACGCTTTATAAATTTCACCCGCTTCGCATGCCGAGCCAACAATAAGACCCTTCCTGTTTTCTATAAGCAGACATTTAGGAACCCTAGGCTTTTTATAAAAATAGTCTAAATGAGATAATGATATAATCTTATAAAGATTTTTAAGCCCTTCATAATCCTCTACAAGTATAATTGCATGATAAGGCTTTAGATTCTTAAACTCATTAATATCACATGCCCTCTTATTAGCACAAAGCTCTACATCATCTACTAAATAACACTCAACACCATATATAACTTTTATACCATATTTTCTTGCAGCATCCATTGCATCAGGAAAAGCCTGTACAACCCCATGATCTGTAATTGCAACCGCACTATGCCCCCAAAAAGACGCACGTTTTATTAAATCTTTAACACTTGACATTCCGTCCATACCACTCATTTGAGTATGAAGATGTAGTTCAACTCTTTTCTTTGGTGCATCATCTTGCCGTTCTGCTTGCCTATTAGCTAACAGTATGTCCTTTGCCATTATAGAAAGCTCCCTAGAAAACTTATCGTACTGCGAATCACCTCTTACAATTAAATTAGAACCCTCTATTAACTCTTCTTTAATTTCATCAAACTTTTCTATCTTTATAAAAAACTTTACAGTAACTGAGTTTGTATAATCTGTAATATCAAATGTTACAAGCATCTTTTTACCATCTCTAAGTGGGCGTGTTTCAACCCTAAAGACTTCACCTTTAATCGCGACAGTACCCGACTCTAAAGAGACCGTATTTATCTTAGATATAGGATCTGAAAAGGCTTTGCCAAGTAAAATCGCCTTATTTTCATGCTTAGATCCAGTATTCTTTCTTTTGTATGTATTTTCTTTTCCCTTACTAGCGACATCTGTTATTGAAGCTTTATTTTCTTCAGCCACCTTTTTGACGCCTTCACCAACATTTTTCTCATCACCATATCTTACATCTACTCTTTCTAGATAAGAACTTGTGGCAAAAGGAATATCAATATCATGTCCATAAATCTCCCCAACCTCTTCTTTCGAACTAGAATCAGTAGCTTTTAATGCTTGAGAACCGCCTCCGACTAATTCATTCGTTTCTGAGGCTAAACTAACATTCTTACAAACACCTTCACCATCTTCAAAAAACACCCTAATTTTTTTACCAAACATCTCTAAAACTATTCTTTCAACTGCCCTATCACAGCCCTTAGCTCTAAGCAATTCTTTTCCTGCGCACGAAAGAGATATGCTTAAGCAATCTTCTGCCTGAGCCTTAAAACTTGCCCCATCTAATATACCAATACAAATAGGCATTTTTTTTCTTAAAATCTCTAAAATCTC